>NZ_JBNWUK010000009.1:0-113767 GCF_050563205.1 Zafaria sp. Z1313 | reverse complement strand
CATCTCATCGACACCGGTCAGGCGGCGCTGACGCTTCTTGACGATGACCGGTGAGAAGGTCCCTTCCCGGTCCCGCGGCACGTCCACCTCCACCGGGCCCGTGGTCTCCGTCAGCACCGTTTTTGGGCGCACGCCGTTGCGGGAATTCGCGGTCTGCTTCCCTGCCGTATCGTGCTTTTCATATCCGAGATGCTCGGTCATTTCCTCATCGAGCGCGGTCTCGATCACGGTCTTGGTCAGCTGCTTGAGCAGACCGTCCGGCCCGGTCAGGGACAGGCCCTGTTCCTTCGCCATTCTGACCAGCTCGCGCGCAGCGTCGCCCTCGGATACTTCTGTCTTCTTTTCAGCGGTTTTCGTACTCGGCACAGCCTCAAGTGTTGCGGCCATATCGGGCTCCTCCCCGCCAGGCTTACCGCCCGGCGTGTCGAGCCGGATACACCGTTATTTCCACAGTCCCAAGCGAATATTCAGGTAGCCGTTGCGGGAGTTGGTCCGCTCCTCGGACCGGGCCCCGTACTCGGCGCCGCAGACCGCGTCGGCCTCGGCGCTCATCAGCGCGTTGATGAACGTGGTCAGCATCTGACGCATCAGGTCCGGGGAGGCCTGGGCGAGCTGCTCGGACAGGAAGCGGGCAGGGTCGATAACATGGGGTGCGGTCATCGCGTGGGCTCTCTTTCGAAACGTACTTTGGTAGGTCGTTTCAAGAATCACGCGATGGCCGCCTTACGTTAGGACGCCACGCCCAGCGGGCCGGTCGTACACCACGCTAATGGGCACTACTGGCTGCGCGCCCACGACGTCCGCCCGCTCCACCGGGGACTCTTCGCGCACGGGGCGGCACCGGCGTCGGAATCCGCGGTCGCGGCGGGGCTCTGCCTGCTCTACCCCGGAGCCATGGCCAGCCACGCGACCGCCGCGCGGATTCACAGGCTCTGGCTGCCCCAGGGGCTCGAGACCGGGACCGAGCTGCACTTGACCCGCTTCCGCGCCAAGCCCCTGGAGATCGGCGGCGTCACCACGCATCGGATGCGCTTCTCCGCTCTCGACGTCACGGAGACCGCCGCGCCCGGCGACGCGGGACTCGCTCGCCCGGCTGCTCGAGAGTCACCGGGGGTTCCCGTGGACGGCGCGCGCCCGGGAGGCCCTCGACCTCGTCCGCGTGGGGTCCGATTCGGCGATGGAGACGCGCTTGCGGCTCGCCCTGCTGGACGCCGGACTGCCGGAGCCGGAGCTGCAGATCCGCCTCGATCCCGGCGCGTGGGTCTCGCCCTCGTGCGATCTCGGCTACCGCTGGGCGCGCCTTGGGATCCAGTACGACGGCGCCCACCACCGGAACGCGGAGCAGCTGACCCGCGACAACCGGCGGGACCTGGCGTTCACGGCCGCCGGGTGGGAGTACCTCAAGTTCGACGCGTCGGATGGGAGAGACGGGTTCCGCCGGGCCGCGGCGTTGGTGCGCAGGGCCCTGGCCGCGGCGGCCTGAGCGGCGCCCTCGGTGGCTGCTCGCCCGGAACCTCGGCTGGGTCCTGACCCGGGGCCTCGCCCGCACCACGTGGCGTCGGGAAAGATGTCCCTTTGCGCCGCGGGCTTTCCCGCACTTTCCCCGACACCACGGGTGGGTGCGGACCGGGCGGATCGGTCGAATGGGTCGGGTCGCGGTCACCGAGTGGACCAGGTCAACGCCGCACCCGATACCGGACGTGGAGCACCCGGTTGCCCTGGATCACCTCCACGGGATCCTCCAGGAGGTGCTGTGCGTCGACGGATCCGAAGTAGCGCTTCCCCGACCCGAACACGACGGGCGCAATGTCCATGCGGATCTCGTCGACCAGGCCCGCGGCCAGCACTTGACCACCGACGTCGCCCGCAGCGACCTCGACGATACGCGCGCCCGCGAGCTCCTGGGCCCTGGCCACGGCCGCCTCGACGCCCGCGACGAAGTGGAACGGCGCCGCGTGATTCCAGCCCTCCGGCGGGCCCCGGTGCGTCACGACGACGACGTGGTCGACACCGGCCGGAGGCGTCCCGTCCCAACCGTCGGTCATGTCGAAGACGTGGCGGCCGGCAACGGTCGCCCCGATCCCGTCCCAGTACGGCCTGGTGTAGTCGTACGAGGTCTGAGATACCTTCAAGACCCCGCCGTCGTCCAATGACACGTCGCCATTCGTGAGCCAGTCGAACAAGGGCCCGGGCTGATCGTTCGCGTCGGCGATGAATCCGTCGACCGACACCGAGCCGTACATCACGACCTGGCCCATGGAGTGCTCCTCTGCGCTGGGATGCCCCTACCGTAGCGCGGGACGCCGGCCGCATCACGTGATGTCGGGGAAGATGTCCCTCCGCGACCGGCTTTCACGCACTTTCCCCGACGCCGCCGGGAGAGGTCGGGACCCGCGGCCTACAGCTTCTGCAGCGGCGACGGCTTCACGCCGAACGGCGCAAGCCCGGCCTCGCCGCCGTCGTGCGCGGAGAGCACCCAGATCCCGCCCAGATGGACGGCGACGGTGTGCTCCCACTGCGAGGCGCGCGCCCCGTCGTCGGTCACGACCGTCCACTCGTCCTGGAGCACGTGCGTCTCGATCGAGCCGCGCACGAGCATCGGCTCGATCGCGAAGCACATCCCCGGCTTGACACGGGGCCCGCGGTGGCCGGTGCGGTAGTTCAGCACATCCGGCGCCATGTGCATCTCGGAGCCGATCCCGTGTCCGACGTAGTCCTCGAGGATCCCGAGCGGCTCGCCCTCCTGCGCGGAGACGAAGTCATCGATCGCGTCGCCGATCTGTCCGACGAAGCGCGCCTCGGCCAGGGCCGCGATCCCCCGCCACATCGCCTCCTGCGTGACGTCGCTCAGCCGCTGATCGGCCGGATCCGCGGTCCCGACGATCACCGTCCGCGCGGAGTCGGAGTGCCAGCCTTCGACGATGCAGCCGCCGTCGATCTTCAGGACGTCGCCATCGGCCAGGACGTATCCGCCCGGGATCCCGTGGACGACCTCGTGGTTGACCGACGCGCAGATCGTCGCCGGGAAGCCGTGGTAGCCCTTGAAGTTGCTCTGCGCCCCGTGCCGCTTGAGCACGGCGGCGAAGACGGCGTCGATCTCGGCGGTCGTCGCGCCGACCTGGGCCGCGGCCTCCGCGGCATCGAGGGCCTCGGCCAGGACCAGGCCAGCCTCGCGCATCTTGAGGATCTGCGCGTTGGACTTGTATTCGATCTTCGGCTGGCCGAAAGCCATGGGTTTCCTTCCGTTGGTTCCGCTTCATTATCCCGTACGACGCCGAAGCCCCCGCCCGTGCGGGGCGGGGGCTTCGGTGGTGGCCGAGTCGGGCGACGCGGGGCGGCCCGACCCGCCCGCCGCTGGAGCGTCGTGGCCGCGGGCGGGGGTCTGCCGCGGGCCGGGTGGCTGTTGTGCCTGGTGCTAGTTGGCCGGCGTGAGGGCCGAGAGGATGCGGGCGGTCACGTCGTCGATGTCGCCGAGGCCGTCGACCTCCCGCACGATCCCGCGGTCGCGGTAGCGGTCCACGACGACTGCCGTCTCCGCGTGGTACAGGCCCAGGCGGTGGCGGATGACCTCTTCGTTGTCGTCGGCCCGCCCCTCGATCTCGGCGCGCTTGAGCAGGCGGGTGACCAGTTCGTCGTCGTCCGCCGTCAGCAGCAGCACGGCATCAAGCTGCTGGCCGTTCTCGGCGAGGATCCCGTCGAGCGCGTCGACCTGAGCCGAGGTGCGCGGGTAGCCGTCCAGGAGGAAGCCGGGCTCGACGTCGTCCTGGGACAGGCGGTCGCGCACCATGTCGTTGGTGACGGAGTCGGGAACGAAGTTCCCGGCGTCGATGTACTTCTTCGCCTCGACGCCGAGCGGGGTGCCGCCCTTGACGTTGGCGCGGAAGATGTCGCCGGTGGAGATCGCCACGACGCCGAGGTTCTGGGAAATGCGGGAGGCCTGGGTCCCCTTGCCGGATCCGGGCGGGCCAATGATGAGGAGTCGTGTCATCGCAGAAGTCCTTCGTAGTGTCGCTGCTGCATCTGGGCATTGATTTGCTTGACGGTCTCAAGACCCACACCGACCATGATGAGGACCGAGACACCGCCGAAGGGGAAGTTCTGGTCGGCGTTGATCAGGACGAACGCGATCAGCGGGGTGAGCGCGATCAGGCCGAGGTAGATCGAGCCGGGGAACGTGATGCGGCTGAGCACGTACTGCAGGTACTCGGCCGTGGGGCGGCCGGCACGGATGCCGGGGATGAAGCCGCCGTACTTCTTCATGTTGTCCGCGACCTCCACCGGGTTGAACGTGATGGAGACGTAGAAGTACGTGAAGAAGATCGTCAGGAGCAGGTAGACCACCATGTACAGCGGGCTGGAGCCGTTGAAGTAGGTCTGCATCCAGAGCGCCCAGTCCGGCAGCGAGCCGTCGGGACGCGCGTTGAACTGGACCAGCATGGACGGCAGCGCGAGCATCGAGGACGCGAAGATCACGGGGATCACGCCGGCCATGTTGACCTTGATCGGGATGTAGGTGGACGTCCCGCCGACGGTGCGGCGGCCCACCATGCGCTTGGCGTACTGGACGGGCACGCGGCGCTGGGACTGCTCGACGAACACGACGAGGGCGACGACGACGAGGCCGATCAGGATGACGCCGAAGAAGACGCCCCAGCCCTGGGTGTTCATGATGGCGCCCATGGAGGACGGGAAGCCGGCGGCGATGGACACGAAAATCATGAGCGACATGCCGTTGCCGATGCCGCGCTCCGTGACGAGCTCGCCGAACCACATGATCATCATGGTGCCGACGGTGAGCGTCAGGACCATGAGCAGGATGTTCACGATCGACTCGTCGGGGATGATCGGCAGCGGGCACTGGAAGAGCGTGCCGCTGCGGGCGAGCGAGACGAGCGTCGTGGCCTGCAGCAGCGCGAGCGCGACCGTGAGGTAGCGCGTGTACTGCGTCAGCTTGGACTGCCCGGCCGAGCCTTCCTTGTGCAGCTCCTCGAAGCGCGGGATCACCACGCGCAGCAGCTGCACGATGATCGACGCGGTGATGTAGGGCATGATGCCCATCGCGAAGATCGAGACCTGCAGGAGCGCGCCTCCGGAGAAGAGGTTCACGAACTCGTAGATGCCGCCCGTGGTGTTGCCGAGGGCGAGGCACTGCTGCACGTTGCCGTAGTCCACTCCGGGCGTGGGGATGAACACGCCGACGCGGTAGATCACGATGATGCCGAGCGTGAACAACAACTTGCGTCGCAAGTCAGGCGTCCGGAATACCCGGGCAATGGCGCTGAGCAAGCGTCCTCCTGAAAGATGTGGTTCCGGCGCGATGCCGGGAATGACTTGATGAGTCTACCGTTATTCTCCACGTGACCCGCGCCACCAGGGGCGAGGCCGCCAACCCCCTCCCGCGAGGTCGGGGAAAAGGCTGGAATACGCGGAGCGCCTTCCGGCATCTAGCCCGACGCCACCGGGGGGGCGCGGTCAGTGGGACCCGCGGAGACGTGGGCCCCGGATGCGGAAAGGCCCCCGGGGATCCGGACCCGAAGGACCGGTCCCCCGGGGACCTCTACAACCGTGTGATCACGGGGACCTTAGAGCTCGGTCACCGAACCGCCGGCGGCGGCGATCTTCTCGGCGGCGGACTTGGAGAAGGCGTCGGCCTTCACGTCCACCTTCACGGTGATGTCGCCGGTGCCCAGGACCTTGACGGGCTGGTTCTTGCGAACGGCGCCCTTCTCGACCAGTGCCTCGACGGTGACCTCGCCACCCTCCGGGAAGAGCTCGTTCAGCTTGTCCAGGTTCACGACCTGGAACTCGACGCGGAACGGGTTCTTGAAGCCACGGAGCTTCGGCAGGCGCATGTGCAGCGGAAGCTGCCCGCCCGCGAAGCCGGCCTTGACCTGGTAGCGGGCCTTGGTGCCCTTGGTGCCGCGACCGGCCGTCTTGCCCTTGGAGCCCTCACCGCGACCCACACGGGTCTTCGCGGTCTTGGCGCCCTCGGCCGGACGGAGGTGGTGCACCTTGAGTGCGGTTTCCTTCGTTGCCATGATTACTTCGCCTCCTCAACCTTCACGAGGTGCGGAACCGTGTTGATCATGCCCACGGTCACGGCATCGGCGTTGCGGACCACGGTGTGGCCGATCCGCTTCAGGCCGAGCGAACGCAGGGTGTCGCGCTGGTTCTGCTTGCCACCAATGGTGGACTTGATCTGGGTGATTGCCAGCTTGGCGTCGCTCGGGACAAAGTTCTTTGCCACTTTACGCACCTGCCTTCTGCTGATTCTGGATGTTGTGCAGCATCTGCGGAGAGACGACCTCGTCCAGGGGCAGACCACGGCGCGCGGCCACGGCCTGCGGCTCCTCGAGGGCCTTCAACGCCGCCACGGTGCCGTGGACGATGTTGATCTGGTTCGAGGAACCCATGGACTTGGACAGCACATCGTGGATGCCGGCGCACTCGAGCACGGCGCGGACCGGACCACCGGCGATCACGCCGGTACCCGGGGAAGCCGGACGCAGCAGGACGACGCCGGCAGCGGCCTCGCCCGTGACCATGTGCGGGATCGTCGAGCCGACGCGGGGAACGCGGAAGAAGGACTTCTTCGCTTCTTCGACGCCCTTGGCGATGGCCGCGGGAACTTCCTTGGCCTTGCCGTAGCCGACTCCGACGAGTCCGTTGCCGTCGCCGACCACCACGAGGGCGGTGAAGCTGAAGCGGCGGCCGCCCTTGACGACCTTGGACACGCGGTTGATGGCCACGACGCGCTCGAGGAACTTGTCCTTGTCGTCGTTGCGGTTGTCGCGGCCGCCATCGCGGCCACCACGTCCACGGCCTTCGCCGCGGCCGCGGCCCTCGCCGCGTCCACGGTTGTCGCCGCGGTTGTCGCCACGACGCGAACCGGCATCCGCCGTCGTCGCTGCGGCCTCGGTAGCTTCAGACACCTGAGTTTCCTTCTCGTTAGTAGCTTCGCTCACAGTGCCAGACCACCTTCCCGGGCGCCGTCGGCCACCGCGGCCACACGGCCGTGGTACTTGTTGCCGCCGCGGTCGAAGACCACGGCCTCGATGCCGGCGGCCTTGGCACGCTCGGCAACGAGCTCGCCGACGCGCTTGGCCTTGGCGGTCTTGTCGCCGTCGAACGCGCGCAGGTCGGCTTCCAGGGTGGAAGCGTAGGCCACGGTCACGCCCTTGCTGTCGTCCACGATCTGGACGAACATGTGGCGGGCCGAGCGGTTGACCACGAGGCGCGGACGCACCTCGGTGCCCACGATGCGCTTACGGACACGCAGGTGGCGGCGGCCACGTGCAGCGGCCTTGCTCTTACCCTTGATTCCGATAGCCATGATTACTTACCAGCCTTTCCGACCTTGCGGCGGATCACTTCGCCTTCGTAGCGGATGCCCTTGCCCTTGTAGGGATCCGGCTTACGCAGCTTGCGGATGTTGGCGGCGACTTCGCCCACCTGCTGCTTGCTGATGCCGGCGACGAGCACCTTGTTGGCACCCTCGGCGGTCAGGGTGATGCCCTCCGGGGCCTCCACGGAGACCGGGTGCGAGTAGCCGAGGGCGAACTCGAGGTTCGCGCCCTTGGCCTGCACGCGGTAGCCGGTGCCGTGGATCTCGAGGCGCTTGGAGTAGCCCTCGGTGACGCCCTGGATCATGTTGGCGATCAGGGTGCGGGTCAGGCCGTGGAGCGACCGGGACTCGCGCTCGTCGTTCGGACGGGACACCGTGACGGTGTTGTCCTCGAGCTCGACGGCGATCGGGCTGGCCACGGTGTGGCTCAGCTCGCCCTTGGAGCCCTTGACGGAAACGAGTGCGCCGTCGATCTTGACCTCGACGCCCGCGGGGACGGTGATTGGAAGACGTCCAATACGTGACATGGTTCCTTCTCCCTTCCCGTTACCAGACGTAGGCGAGGACTTCCCCACCCACGCCCTTCTTGGCAGCCTGGCGGTCAGTCAGCAGACCGGAGGACGTGGACAGGATGGCGATGCCGAGGCCCCCGAGGACGTGCGGCAGGTTGGTGGACTTCGCGTAGACGCGCAGGCCCGGCTTGGAGATGCGGCGAACACCGGCGATGGAACGCTCGCGGTTCGGTCCGAACTTCAGGGTGATGGTCAGCTTCTTGCCGACCTCGGCTGCCTCCTCGACGAACGAGGCGATGTAGCCCTCGCGCTTGAGGATTTCGGCAACGCGCACCTTCAGCTTCGACGACGGCATCGACACCGTGTCGTGGTAGGCCGAGTTGGCGTTGCGCAGACGAGTCAGCATGTCTGCGACAGGATCTGTCATGGTCATTTGGGCTTCTGCCCTTCCTCGCTCCGGTTTCCGCTCACGCGGACCTGGGGCGTAGTTGAACTAGTTGTCGGTCTTGAACGGGAAGCCCAGCGCCTTGAGCAGCGCACGGCCTTCTTCGTCGGTCTTGGCGGTGGTCACCACGGTGATGTCCATGCCACGCACGCGGTCGATCTTGTCCTGGTCGATCTCGTGGAACATGGACTGCTCCGTGAGGCCGAAGGTGTAGTTGCCGTTGCCGTCGAACTGCTTGCCGTTCAGGCCGCGGAAGTCGCGGATACGGGGCAGCGCCAGGGTGACGAGGCGGTCGACGAACTCCCACATGCGATCGCCACGCAGGGTCGCGTGGGTACCGATCGGCATGCCTTCGCGCAGCTTGAACTGGGCGATCGACTTGCGGGCCTTGGTGACGAGCGGCTTCTGGCCCGTGATGGCGGTGAGGTCGCGGACGGCCCCCTCGATGAGCTTGGAGTCCTTGGCGGCCTCGCCGACACCCATGTTCACGACGACCTTGGTGAGGCCGGGAACCTGCATGACGTTCGAGTAGCCGAACTGCTCCTGGAGGGCGGCGCGGACCTCGTCCTGGTACTTGCCCTTGAGGCGCGGCTGGGTCTTGACAGCTGCTTCAGTCATTACAGAGCCTTTCCGGAAGCCTTGGCGTAGCGCACGCGGACGGTCTTCTTCACGCCGTTCTTCTCGACCTCTTCGAGACGGAAGCCGACGCGGGTCGGCTTCTTGGTCTCGGGGTCGACGATGGCGACGTTGGAGACGTGGATCGGGGCCTCGACGACCTCGATGCCACCGGTCTGCGTGCCGCGCTCGGTCTGGCCGGCCTTGGTGTGCTTGGTGACGCGGTTGATGCCCTCGACGAGCACGCGGTTGGTCTCCGTGAACACCTTCAGGACCTTGCCCTGCTTGCCGCGGTCGCCGCCGCGGTCCTGCTTGGCGCCGCTGATGACCTGCACCAGGTCGCCCTTCTTGATCTTTGCACCCATGGTTACAGCACCTCCGGAGCCAGGGAAACGATCTTCATGAACTTCTTGTCGCGAAGCTCGCGTCCGACCGGGCCGAAGATACGGGTACCGCGCGGCTCGCCATCGTTCTTGAGGATGACCGCTGCGTTCTCGTCGAACTTGATGTAGGAACCGTCCGCACGGCGGCGTTCCTTCTTCGTCCGGACGATGACGGCCTTGACCACATCGCCCTTCTTGACGTTGCCGCCAGGGATCGCGTCCTTGACGGTGGCGACGATGACGTCGCCGATGCCTGCGTAGCGACGTCCGGATCCACCGAGAACACGGATGGCAAGGATTTCCTTGGCACCGGTGTTGTCGGCGATCTTCAGTCGCGACTCCTGCTGAATCACTCTTTAACTCCTGTCGTCTCGCTGGTTCTCCCAAGGAGCCTTGCGGAACGGATATGGTCCACCTGTCGCTGGCGCTTACCCCCACCTCCAAACGACGGGAACCTTCCGGTGTCCGGTGCCGCTGGGGAAGCAGGGCCGAGGCGCATCGCCACAGGGCCGTGCCGCGCGCCGGCGGGGCCTGAAGACCCTTCCGCCGCGCGCGAGTGCCTGATGCACGGGTGGATAGTCCGGGCATGCAGAGCGCACAGATACACAAGTCTACGCGACGATCCCGCAGAGTTGAAATCGCGTCCCGGCTGCGGTATCGGAACGCCTCACATGCAGGCGGCGTCCCCGGCGCACCGGCGTCGCGCGCCCCTCGCGATCCCCCGACGTCAGCTCCGCACAGTCCTCCCCCAGCGCACCTTTCGGGCATCCTGCGCACCTTTGGGCGGGCGCAGCGGCGCTGAGCTGCACCTTCCGGTTCGGTTGAACCATAAAGTGCGCTGGGGCGGGGTGGGCAACGTGCGCTGGGGTGGGGTGGTTAAAGCACGACACCGGTGCGCTCCCCTTCTCGGGGGCGCACCGGCGTCGTGTGATCAGTGCGTGGGCACCGTCCGGGCTACTTGGCCTTTTCGATGACCTCGACTAGGCGCCAGTTCTTGTCCTTGGACAAGGGGCGGGTCTCCGCGATGAGGACCAGGTCGCCGATGCCGGCGATCCCGTTCTCGTCGTGGGCCTTGATCTTCTTGTTGCGGCGCATCACCTTGCCGTAGAGGGCGTGCTTCACACGGTCCTCGACGTCGACGACGATGGTCTTCTGCATCTTGTCGGAAACCACATACCCGCGAAGGGTCTTGCGGTCACCGCGAGCTTCGGTAGCTTCAGCCACTGCGTTCTCCTTCTCAGACATTACTTGGCGTCCTCGGCCTCAGGGGCCTCGGCGGCGTCGGCCTTCTTCGAAGACTTCTTGGCCTTCTTGGTCTCCTCGACCGGCACGACGACTTCCTGACGGATGCCCAGCTCGCGCTCGCGCAGCACCGTGTAGATGCGGGCGATGTCGCGCTTGACGGACTTCAGCCGGCCGTGCGACTCGAGCTGGCCGGTGGCGGACTGGAAGCGGAGGTTGAACAGCTCCTCCTTGGCCTTCTTCAGCTCCTCGACCAGACGGGCGTTGTCAAAACCGTCCAGCTGTTCGGTTGCGAGATCCTTGGATCCGATTGCCATTCCTTATTCACCACCCTCACGACGCACGATGCGTGCCTTCAGCGGAAGCTTGTGGATCGCCAGGCGCAGGGCCTCGCGAGCTACCTCTTCATTGACGCCGGAGAGCTCAAAGAGAACGCGTCCGGGCTTGACGTTCGCAACCCACCACTCCGGCGAGCCCTTACCGGAACCCATGCGGGTCTCGGCCGGCTTCTTGGTCAGCGGGCGGTCCGGATAGATGTTGATCCAGACCTTGCCGCCACGCTTGATGTGGCGGGTCATGGCGATACGGGCTGCTTCGATCTGGCGGTTCGTCACGTAGGCCGGGGTCAGGGCCTGGATGCCGTACTCACCGAAGCTGACCGTGGTGCCACCGGTCGCAGCGCCCGTGCGGGACGGGTGGTGCTGCTTGCGGAACTTGACTCGGCGTGGGATAAGCATTTAAGCCTGTCCTCCTTCTGCGGCCACGGGAGCCTCGGCTGCCGGAGCGGCCTCGGTCCCCTGCGCGCCGGTGTTGCGGTCGTTGCGACGGCGGCGCTCGCCACCGGCCGGACGTCCGCCCGGACGGTCGCCACGGCCACGCGCCGGAGCGGCAGCGGCCTGGGCCGCGAGCTCCTTGGCGGTCACGTCGCCCTTGTAGATCCAGACCTTCACGCCGATGCGGCCGAAGGTGGTCTTGGCCTCGAACTTGCCGTAGTCGATGTTCGCGCGGAGCGTGTGCAGGGGCACGCGGCCCTCGCGGTAGAACTCCTTGCGGGACATCTCGGCGCCGCCGAGACGGCCGGCGCACTGGACACGGATGCCCTTGGCGCCCGCACGCATGGCGGACTGCATGGCCTTCTTCATCGCGCGGCGGAAGGCCACGCGGGAAGCAAGCTGCTCGGCGATGCCCTGGGCGACCAGCTGGGCCTCGATCTCGGGGTTCTTGACCTCGAGGATGTTCAGCTGCACCTGCTTGCCCGTGAGCTTCTCGAGCTCGCCGCGGATGCGATCGGCCTCGGCGCCGCGGCGGCCGATGACGATGCCCGGGCGGGCGGTGTGGATGTCCACACGCACGCGGTCACGGGTGCGCTCGATCTCCACCTTGGCGATGCCGGCGCGCTCCATGCCATTGGTCATGAGCTCGCGGATCTTGACGTCCTCGCGGACGTAGTCCTTGTAGCGCTGGCCCGGCTTGTTCGAATCGGCGAACCAGTGCGACACGTGGTCGGTGGTGATGCCGAGACGGAAGCCGTTCGGGTTGACTTTCTGTCCCATTTACTTTTCCCCACCCTTCTCCGGGGTTGCGACGACCACGGTGATGTGGCTGGTGCGCTTGTTGATGCGGAACGCGCGGCCCTGGGCCCGCGGCTGGAACCGCTTCATCGTCGCACCTTCGTCGACGAACGCCTCGCTGATGAACAGCTCGTCCTCGTTGAACGCGACGCCGTCGCGGTCCGCGGCGACGCGTGCGTTCGCCAGGGCCGACGCAACGACCTTGTAGACCGGCTCAGAAGCCGCCTGTGGGGCGAACTTCAGAATCGCCAGAGCCTCATTCGCCTGCTTGCCACGAACAAGGTCGACGACGCGCCGGGCCTTCATAGGCGTTACGCGGATATGACGCGCAATTGCCTTGGCTTCCATTGCTTTCCTTCTCTCGTCTATCGAAGAAGTGCTAAGCACTCGCTGAACCCTCGCGGGTTAGCGGCGCTTGCCCTTCTTGTCGTCCTTCACGTGGCTGCGGAAAGTCCGCGTCAGAGCGAATTCGCCGAGCTTGTGCCCGACCATCGACTCGGTGACAAACACCGGGATGTGCTTGCGTCCGTCGTGAACGGCGATCGTGTGCCCGAGCATGTCGGGGATGATCATCGAACGGCGGGACCACGTCTTGATGACGTTCTTGGTGCCCTTTTCGTTCTCAGCAGCGACCTTCAGGAAAAGGTGCTGATCGACGAAGGGGCCTTTCTTCAGGCTGCGTGGCATGTCTCCAGGCTCCTATCGCTTGTTCTTGCCAGTACGACGGCGACGCACAATGAGCTTGTCGCTTTCCTTGTTCGGACGGCGGGTGCGGCCCTCGGGCTTGCCGTTGGGGTTGACCGGGTGGCGTCCACCGCTGGTCTTGCCCTCGCCACCACCGTGCGGGTGGTCGACCGGGTTCATGGCCACGCCACGCACGGTCGGGCGGACGCCCTTCCAGCGCATGCGGCCGGCCTTGCCCCAGTTGATGTTCGACTGCTCGGCGTTGCCGACCTCGCCGATCGTCGCGCGGCAGCGGACGTCGACGTTGCGGATCTCGCCGGAGGGCAGGCGCAGCTGGGCGAAGCGGCCCTCGCGGGCCACCAGCTGGATGGAGGCGCCGGCCGAGCGGGCCATCTTGGCGCCGCCGCCTGGACGCAGCTCCACCGCGTGGATCACCGAGCCCACGGGGATGTTGCGCAGCGGCAGGTTGTTGCCGGGCTTGATGTCCGCGTTCGGACCGGCCTCGACGGTGTCACCCTGCTGCAGCTTGTTCGGGGCGATGATGTAGCGCTTGGTGCCATCAACGTAGTGCAGGAGCGCGATGCGCGCCGTGCGGTTCGGGTCGTACTCGATGTGGGCGACCTTGGCCGGCACGCCGTCCTTGTCGTGACGACGGAAGTCGATCAGACGGTAGGCGCGCTTGTGGCCGCCACCCTTGTGGCGGGTGGTGATCTTGCCCGAGTTGTTGCGGCCGCCGCTCTTGGTGAGCGGGCGGACCAGCGACTTCTCCGGCGTCGTCCGGGTGATTTCTGCGAAGTCGGCGACGGACGAGCCACGCAGGCCCGGCGTCGTCGGCTTGTACTTACGGATTCCCATGATTCATTTCCTCGTTAAAGTGGTCTCCGCTTAGGAAAGCGGACCGCCGAAGATGTCGATAGTGCCTTCCTTCAGGGAGACGATCGCGCGCTTGGTGTTCTTGCGCGCCCCCCATCCGAAACGAGTGCGCTTACGCTTACCGGCACGGTTGATGGTGTTGACCGACTCGACCTTGACGTTGAAGATCTTCTCAACGGCAAGCTTGATCTCGGTCTTGTTGGAGCGCGGGTCGACCAGGAAGGTGTACTTGCCTTCGTCGATCAGGCCGTAGCTCTTTTCCGAAACGACGGGTGCAATGATGACGTCGTGCGGAGACTTGGTGAGGGCGGCGCTCACTTGGAGTCCTCCTTGGTGACCAGGGCATCGAAGGCGGCCTTGGTGAAGACCACGTCATCGGCGACCAGAACATCGTAGGTGTTCAGCTGGTCGACGTAGATGGCGTGGACGTCTTCGAGGTTGCGCACGGAGAGTGCGACAACGTCATTGGCGCGGTCGATGACGACGAGCAGGTTCTTGCGCTCGGTGAGAGCGCGCAGGGTGGCCAGGGCCTCCTTGGTCGACGGCTTCTCGCCGGAGACCAGGTTCTCGACCACGTGGACGCGGTCGTGACGGGCGCGGTCCGAGAGGGCTCCGCGCAGGGCGGCGGCCTTCATCTTCTTCGGGGTGCGCTGGCTGTAGTCGCGCGGGGTCGGTCCGTGGACGATGCCACCGCCGGTCATGTGCGGAGCGCGGATCGAACCCTGACGGGCGCGGCCGGTGCCCTTCTGCTTGAACGGCTTGCGGCCGGCGCCGGAGACCTCGGCACGGGTCTTGGTCTTGTGCGTGCCCTGGCGGGCCGCGGCCAGCTGGGCCACGACGACCTGGTGCAGCAGCGGCACGTTGGTCTGGACGTCGAAGATGTCGGCGGGAAGCTCGACCTTCAGTGCAGAGTTAGCCATGTGATTATGCTCCCTTCACGGCAGAGCGCACGAGGACGACCTGGCCGCGGGCGCCGGGGACGGCACCCTTGATCAAGAGGAGGTTCTTCTCGGCGTCCACCGCGTGAACCGTGAGGTTCATCGTGGTGTGGCGCACGGCGCCCATGCGGCCGGCCATGCGCAGGCCCTTGAAGACGCGGCCCGGGGTGGACGCGCCACCGATGGAACCCGGCTTACGGTGGTTCTTGTGGGCACCGTGGGAGGCGCCGACGCCGGAGAAGCCGTGGCGCTTCATGACGCCTGCGAAGCCCTTGCCCTTGCTCTTGCCGACGACGTCGACCTTCTGGCCGGCCTCGAACAGCTCGACGGACAGCTCCTGGCCGAGCGCGTAGGACTCGGCATCGGCCGTGCGCAGCTCGACGACGTGGCGGCGCGGGGTGACCCCGGCGGCCTCGAAGTGGCCGGCGAGCGGCTGGGTGACCTTGCGCGGGTCGATCTGGCCGTAGCCGATCTGCACGGCGGTGTAGCCGTCGCGGTCGGCGTTGCGGAGCTGGGTCACGACGTTGGAGTCGGCCTGCACGACGGTGACGGGGATGAGCTTGTTGTTCTCGTCCCACACCTGGGTCATGCCGAGCTTCGTGCCCAGCAGGCCCTTTACGTTACGGGTTGCGGTCATAGTCTCTCAGCACCTCCCCTAGAGCTTGATTTCGATGTTGACGTCAGCCGGAAGGTCGAGGCGCATGAGCGAGTCGACGGCCTTCGGGGTCGGATCGATGATGTCGATCAGACGCTTGTGCGTGCGCATTTCGAAGTGCTCGCGGCTGTCCTTGTACTTGTGGGGCGAACGGATCACGCAGTACACGTTCTTCTCCGTCGGCAGCGGCACGGGGCCGACCACGGTTGCGCCTGCGCGCGTGACCGTCTCAACGATCTTCCGTGCTGAAACGTCAATGACCTCGTGGTCATACGACTTCAGCCGGATGCGGATTTTCTGTCCCGCCATGGCGTCATGCCTCTTTCTGAGTAGCACTCTCTGTACAGTTGCTGTGCCCTGTATCGGGTCCCTTCGGACCGGCACGCCCCGCGCGGACTGAATCCGGAGGTTTCCGGGTTCCTCACCCCGCCGGGGTACCGACCCCCGCGCTCGGGCGTGTCGCGTGTTTCCCGCGACACCGACCCGTTGAATGGGGGTGGGGTTATTTTGGGCCGCTCCGTTTCAGTCGTATCCGACCCTGCCCCGGGCATTATCCCGGGCGGGACGCGATCTCAGGCGAAACCGGCCCTGGCTCCGCTTTCGGTGACCCGATCGGCGAGCTCAAGACATGGAGAGGCGCTTGAACAACTTGTCCAGTGTGTCAGATTCCGCGGATTAACGCCAATCGGGGGCCTCCCGCGGGTGCGTGCGTGGCCGGAGTCTCAGTCGCCGTTGCGGCGGGAGCGCCGGATGCGCCGGGCCCGGTCGATCTCGTGGCGGAAGGTGCGCCGACCCCAGACCACGGCGGAGCCGACGGCGACGAGCCCGCCCGCGATGATCCAGAAGATCCAGGAGTCCATGCGCCCAGCCTACCGCCCGGCCGCGGGCGGGCCCTCGGTCCCGGGCAGGGCACCGTCCGCGGGCGGGACGCCGGTCGTCGGCGGGGTGCCGTCCGGAAGGGCCGGGAGGCGCCGGGGGCCGCGGGAGGCGGCCCCGGCGTCGTCCGCCGCCCTTCCCGGGAGCACCGGGAGCGTACCGTCCGGTCCCGGCCCGCCGGGAGCGGGTGCTACGGGTGGGGCGGGCGGCCCCGGGCGCGGGGCGTCGGGCTTCCGGCCGAGCCGGGCCAGTTGCGTGACCGCGAAGGCGATGAGGGCCATGGCGAGGAGCGCGAGGAGGAGGAAGGTGAAGCCGCGCAGGTACCAGAGGATGATGATGCCGACGCCGATCGCGCCCCAGACCACGAAGAGCCGGTGGTTCCGCAGGACGCCGACGACGAGCAGGAGCGCGAATCCGATCAGTACCCAGATCTGGCCGGGGATGTCGAGGAAGAGCACGGAGAACGGTCCGCTGAGGGTCAGGATTCCGGCGGAAGCGGCGAGGGCGCCGGTGAAGCGTTCCGGGCGCCGGCGGTAGAGCTCGTACGCGGACAGCAGCGCCAGGACGACGACCCAGTACTGGAGGCACCAGAACAGGCTCGCGCCGTCACGCAGCACCAGCCAGGCGTACTGGGCGCAAGCCGCGACGGCGAGCGCCGCGGCCTCGGCCGGGGTCTCGCGCCGGCCGGGGCGGAACTGGCGGATGCCCGCGAGGGCGCCGAGGGCGATGAGCGCCGCTGCGGCCACGGCGAGCCCGTCGGGCGTGACGGCTCCGCCGAACGCGGCGACGGAGTCGAGGGCGTTCCCCGCGTCCAGGGCGTTGCCGGCCTCGTCGAAGGCGACCCCGCGCCGGGCCTGGCGTTCCAGGCCGGGAGCCCGGACGGCCGCAGTGAGGGCGCCGAGCAGGAGCATGACAAGCCCACCGGTCCCCAGCAGCAGGGCGTGGGCCGGCCGCCACGAGCGGACCCGGCGGTCGATGACCCCGCTGCGGAAGTCGCCGAACGGCCCCGCCGGCTCTCCGCCCGCGGCAGGGCCCCAGCCCGTCAGCCGGCGCAGGGGCTCGCCGGCGATCGCGGCGGCCGCGCCCGGAAGCGCCAGGGCGATCAGCACGAGCAGGACGGCCGCGGAGGCGCGAAGGGGCTCGCCGACCGCGTCGAACACCTGGCGGCCGGCGGCGTGGACGGCGAACGGTGCCACGAGCAGCGCGGCGGGAACGAGGAGGGCGTTTCCGCGGGCCCAGGAGGCGAGGAGGAGCCACGCGGCGAGTGCCGCGAGCGGCGGAACGAGCCAACCCGGCGCGTCTCCGGGCGCCGTGAGCGCGGCCCAGAAGAGGAACCCGACGACGAGGACCGTCTGCTGCGGGCGGCCGAGCGCGGCTCCCACGCCCGTCGCGGCCGCGCCCCACCTGACCGGCGGCACGGCATCCAGGGCGGCGGCCGCGACCCCGATCACCGTGAGCAGGACGACAGCGACGGGGCGGTCCCACAACGACTCGGGCAGCCAACCGCCGTCGCGCAACGTGGGGACCCCGGACGGAACGGTCGCCAGGCCGGCCAGGGCGGCGGCCGGTGCGAGGACCGTCCAGCGATGCCCGGCGGTCCCCGCCCCGCGAAGCCACCACGCCGCCCCGAAAACGCCCAGGCAGAACAGCTGCACGAGCAATGCCGCCTGATCGGCGCCGCCTATCAACTGGGCGGATACTCGACTAGTAGTGGTGTCTCCCAGTGTAGCCACGTAGACGAGCGGCAGGAGGACAAGTACGGCCAGGGTTCCCCAACCCATCAGGCGCCGCAGCCCAATCCCGTCAGCCGTCGCGCTGCTCCCACGCCCGAGCACCACGCGGGCGGTCTGACCGGCCGCCAGCGTCGTGGCGAACAGGGCGACGAGCGCGTGGTCGTCCGCCCCGAGGCGCTCCGCGAGGTGCACCGCCCCGAGGCTGAGGGCCGACTGCGCCAGCAGTGCGTAGGCCCCGCGCAGCCAGGGCAGTCCGCCGTCGAGCACCCGGTGCGCGGCGTGGACCAGGACGAGCAGCAGCACCACCTCGGTCACCCAGTCCTGCCCCAGCACGCGCGGCGCGCCCAGCGCCAGGGCCGCTGCGAGCAGTCCCGTCGCGTGGCCCGCCAGCCGGCGGGGCGTCAGGACTCCGCCGCCGGGCAGCACGAGCCGGTCCCGGTTCCACTCAACCTCCACTGCGGACGCGCTCGCACCCGCGCGCCGAGCACGCCCGCGCCCGCGCCCGCGGTGGAGGATGATCGCGGCCCCGGCGACGCCGAGCAGCAGCGCGGCCCAGGCGAGCGCCTCGGCCCACGGCGCGATGGACCAGGGCACGAGGCCCGACGAGGCGGGCGATCCGGCGCCCACATGCAGCTCCCGTGCCGATCCGGCGGCGGAGTGCGCCGCCGCGAAGACCCCGGCCACCGCGGCGGGCAGGAGCACGACGGCCTCCCAGTGGACCCGCGAAGCCCGCACCGCGACGGCGCCCACCACGAGCAGTGCGATGCCCGCGGCGACCGCCGCGACATGGACGGTCCGGGCACCGGGCGCCCCCGGGCCGAACACGGCCACGCCCCACCCGGCCAGCAGGCCCACCGCGAGGGGCGCCAGGCCCGCGTGGACCACGCCCTGCCACCGCAGCCACGCCGCCACCTCCCGGCCCCGGCTCCTGCCGCGGCGCCGTACGGCCTCGGCCGCGAGCAGCCCCAGGGTGAGCACCACGGCGGCCCTCCACGGCGAGCCCTCCCAGGGAGCCCCCGTCCACGGGACGGCCGCGCCCCCAAGGCCCGCGGCCATCGCCGCGCCGCCGTAGTAGGGGTGTTCCCGCCACGCGACCACGGCCCCGCCCGCGACGACGGCGAGCAGTGCCACGACCAGTGCCGCGGGGAACGGCTCGACGACGCCCGACACCGCCCGCAGCTGGGCCGCCCCGAGGGCCGCGAGCGCCAGCAACAGCCCGAGGCCCAGCAAGGCGGCGAGTTCCGCCGACAGCCAGCGCGGCCTGACGAGCCGCAAGTACCGTCCCTTCAACCACTGCACGAGGAGCGCCTGGAGCACGAGGCCGGTCACGAGCACGGCCACGACGCCACTCCCGGCCGTCCCGAGCGCGGACGCGGTGAATCCCGCTGCCGCGAGCGCCGTGGCCCGGCCGGCGCCGAGGTTCAGGAGCCGTTCCCGCCCGGGTCCGGCGAACGCCGCGGCGGCGTAGTAGACCGTCGCCGCGAGCGTCAGCACCACGCGGTCGTTCTGGTTGAGCTGGTCGAGCACGAGCAGCGCCGCGAGCAGCGTCCCGGGCACGAGGTAGCGATGGGCGCTCTGGAACGTCTTCACGTACAGGTTCCCCAGCCACGACGGCTGCACGTAGGCCGCGAGCGTGCAGCACCCGGCGAGCAACATCGTGAACATGAAGTACCAGATCAGGCCGCGGTTCAGCAGCGCACCGCCGGACCACGCCGTGGAGACGAGGAACGTCAGTGCGAGCGCGGCGAGCACGCGGCTCTGCAGCCTGGCCCCTGCCACGACGAACGCCGCCGTCCCGATCACCGACGTCGCGAACCACGCGAGCTCCGCCGGCGCGCCGGCCAGCAGGTGGAAGGAGAGCCCCGCGAGTGGCACGAGCGCCAGACCGGTCGCCGTGAACGCCGTCGCCGCGGGCCGCAGCCGCTCGCTCCGGGCGTGCACGATGAGCCCCGCCGCGTAGAAGCCGGCCGCGACCGCGACGAGTCCACCCACGCGCGCGGCCGGCGGGATCCCGAGGCCGATGAACAGGCTCGCCGCCGCGACAAGCAGGAGGGCAGCGACGTAGAGGGTGATGTTGATGTTGCGCAGCGCCCGTTCCTCCGCGGTGGGCCGGGGGCGGAGCGGCGGCCGGGGCTCCAGCCGTGCGCCGGGTGCGACGCCGGACGCGGGCCCGGGCGCCCCCGTGGCCCCGGTGCCGCCCGGTTCGTCCAGGTCTGGCCCCGCACCTCGGCCGGTCGTCGCCGGATCGGCAGCCGGGACCGGCGGGACCACACCCGCGGCGGGGGACGGCTGGGAGGTGCCGCGTCCGGCGTCGTACCCCTCCTGCCAGGCACGGGCCAGGGCCTGCCGCGCGGCATCCGCGGGGACCGGGGCCACCGTGCCGCGGCGCAACGCCCGGCGCCCCAGGAACCAGCCGAGCAGAAAGGCCGGGCCGCACAGGATCACCAGGAGCAGGACCCCAAAGACCGCGACCTCGCCCATCGCCATTCCCCTTGCCTCGCCCCGAACCTAATTAGTCAAAAGCATAGCGATACGCGGTGGGAGGTCAAGGGCGCGGGACGCATCCGTGGAAAAACCCGGCCGGGCCCCGCTCCCCCGGGCATGCAGAAGGGCCCCGCTGCCGAAGCAGCGGGGCCCTTCCGAGACCAGTCGGTCAGATCAGCAAGCAGGAACTACTTGATGATCTTGGTGACGCGGCCGGAGCCGACCGTGCGGCCACCCTCGCGGATGGCGAAGCCCAGGCCGTCCTCCATGGCGATCGGCTGGATCAGCTCGACCGTCATCTCGGTGTTGTCGCCCGGCATGACCATCTCGGTGCCCTCGGGGAGGGTGATGACGCCGGTCACGTCCGTGGTACGGAAGTAGAACTGCGGGCGGTAGTTCGAGTAGAACGGGTTGTGGCGGCCGCCCTCGTCCTTGGACAGGATGTAGACGTTGGCCTCGAAGTCGGTGTGCGGGGTGATGGAACCCGGCTTCACGATGACCTGGCCACGCTCCACGTCCTCACGCTTGATGCCGCGAAGCAGGAGGCCACAGTTCTCGCCGGCCCACGCCTCGTCGAGCTGCTTGTGGAACATCTCGATGCCGGTGACCGTGGTCTTCTGGATCGGGCGGATGCCGACGATCTCGACCTCGGAGTTGATCGGCAGGGTGCCACGCTCGGCGCGGCCCGTGACGACGGTTCCACGACCGGTGATCGTGAAGACGTCCTCGATCGGCATGAGGAACGGCTTGTCGCGGTCGCGCACCGGATCCGGCACGTTCTCGTCGACGGCGTCCATCAGGTCCTCGACGGACTTGACCCACTGGGCGTCGCCCTCGAGGGCCTTCAGGCCGGAGACGCGGATGACCGGAGCCTCGTCGCCATCGAAGCCCTGGGAGGACAGCAGCTCGCGGACCTCCATCTCGACGAGGTCAAGCAGCTCCTCGTCCTCGACCATGTCCGACTTGTTCAGCGCGACCAGCAGGTACGGCACGCCGACCTGGCGGGCGAGCAGAACGTGCTCGCGGGTCTGGGCCATCGGGCCGTCGGTGGCGGCGACCACGAGGATGGCGCCGTCCATCTGGGCAGCACCCGTGATCATGTTCTTGATGTAGTCGGCGTGGCCGGGGGCATCAACGTGCGCGTAGTGGCGCTTCTCCGTCTGGTACTCGATGTGGGAGATGTTGATGGTGATGCCGCGCTGGCGCTCTTCCGGGGCGGAGTCGATCGCCGCGAAGTCGCGCTGCTCGTTGAGATCGGGGTACTTGTCAGCAAGCACCTTGGAAATGGCAGCGGTCAACGTGGTCTTACCGTGGTCAACGTGACCAATGGTGCCGATGTTGACGTGCGGCTTAGTCCGCTCGAACTTTGCCTTCGCCACAGGTTCCTCCTAGAACGTAAACAGAAGACTTACCCCGCCCACGCGGTTCGTGGACGAAACTCATGCAAGTCTACTGTGGGCTTGTTATTTTCCTGAAATTTGCGGTTTCCATCCGGCCCCGCTGTTCCGGGTCCGTCAGTCTGCCACGCGGGGGCCGTTGGACTGGGCCGTACGGCCCCCGCGGCGCCTCCTCCCCTCGCGGGGAGGAGGCTGGTTCAGCGTCCGGGACGGCTACTCGCCGCGGGACTTCTGGATGATCTCGTCGGCCACGGCCTTGGGGACCTCAGCGTAGCTTTCGAACGTCATCGAGTACACCGCGCGGCCCTGGGTCTTGGACCGCAGGTCGCCGATGTAGCCGAACATCTCCGACAGCGGCACGGAGGCCTTGATGACCTTCACGCCGGCGGCGTCCTCCATGGACTGGATCTGTCCACGGCGGGAGTTCAGGTCGCCGATCACGTCGCCCATGTACTCCTCGGGAGTACGGACCTCGACGGCCATCAGCGGCTCGAGGATGATCGGGTTGGCGCGGCGTGCGCCCTCCTTGAACACCTGCGAACCGGCGATCTTGAACGCCATTTCGGACGAGTCGACGTCGTGGTAGGCGCCGTCGGTGAGGGTCGCCTTGACGCCCACCATCGGGTAGCCGGCCAGGATGCCGAACTGCATGGCGTCCTGGATGCCCGCGTCCACGGACGGGATGTACTCGCGGGGCACGCGGCCGCCGGTGACGGCGTTCTCGAACTGGTAGAACTCGCCGTCGGACGTGTCCAGCGGCTCGAACGAGACCTGCACCTTGGCGAACTGGCCGGAGCCGCCCGTCTGCTTCTTGTGCGTGAAGTCGACCTTCTCGACCTTCTTCTTGATGGTCTCGCGGTAGGCGACCTGCGGCTTGCCGACGTTGGCCTCGACCTTGAACTCGCGGCGCATGCGGTCCACCAGGATGTCCAGGTGGAGCTCGCCCATGCCGCCGATCTCGGTCTGGCCGGTGTCCTCGTTCAAGGACACGGTGAAGGTCGGGTCCTCGGCCGAGAGCTTCTGGATGGCCGTGGAGAGCTTCTCCTGGTCGCCCTTGGTCTTCGGCTCGATGGCCACGAAGATCACCGGCTCCGGGAAGGACATCGACTCGAGCACGATCGGCGCGTCGAGGGCCGCGAGCGTGTCGCCCGTGGTCGTGTCCTTGAGGCCGATGGCCGCGTAGATGTGGCCCGCGTGGGCCTCCTCCACCGGGTTCTCCTTGTTGGCGTGCATCTGGAACAGCTTGCCGATGCGCTCCTTCTTGCCCTTGGTGGAGTTGACCACCTGGAGGCCGGAGGACGCCTTGCCGGAGTACACGCGGATGAACGTCAGCTGCCCGAAGAACGGGTGCGCGGCGATCTTGAAGGCCAGGGCGGAGAACGGCTCGTCCTCGCTCGGCTTGCGGGTCAGCTCGACCGACTCGTCCTTCGGGTCGTGACCGATCATCGGCGGCACGTCCAGCGGGGACGGGAGGTAGGCGACGACCGCGTCGAGCATCGGCTGCACGCCGCGGTTCTTGAACGCGGAACCGCAGAACACCGGGTACGCGACGGAGTCGATGACCATCTGGCGGATGCCGGCCTTCAGCTCCTCGACCGTCGGCTCGACGCCCTCGAGGTACTTCTCCATGAGCTCGTCGGAGGACTCGGCGACCTGCTCGACGAGCTTCGCGCGGTACTCCTCGGCCTTCTCCTGGAGGTCCTCGGGGATCTCGCGGGTCTCGTAGGCGGCACCCATGGTGACGTCGCCCTTGGCGTCGCCCGGCCACACGAGGGCCTTCATGTCGATCAGGTCGACGACGCCGACGAAGTCGTTCTCGGAGCCGATCGGCAGCTGCATCACCAGCGGGGTGGCGCCGAGGCGCTTCACGATGGTGTCGACGGTGAAGTAGAAGTCGGCGCCCAGCTTGTCCATCTTGTTGACGAAGCAGATGCGCGGGACGTTGTACTTGTCGGCCTGGCGCCAGACGGTCTCCGACTGCGGCTCGACGCCTTCCTTGCCGTCGAAGACGGCGACGGCGCCGTCGAGCACGCGCAGGGAGCGCTCGACCTCGACCGTGAAGTCGACGTGGCCCGGGGTGTCGATGATGTTGATCTGGTTGCCGTTCCAGAAGGAGGTCACGGCGGCGGACGTGATCGTGATGCCGCGTTCCTTCTCCTGCTCCATCCAGTCGGTCGTCGAAGCACCGTCGTGCGTTTCGCCGATCTTGTGGTTCACACCCGTGTAGAACAGGATGCGCTCCGTAGTAGTGGTCTTACCGGCATCGATGTGCGCCATGATGCCGATGTTGCGGACCTTCGTGAGGTCGGTGAGCACGTCCAGTGCCACGGTGTCTCCCTTTGTCGGTTGATCCCCGTACGACGCCGGATCCGGCACCCAGGTGCCGTGCCCGGCGTCGTACGCGGAACGTTTTTACCAGCGGTAGTGGGCGAAGGCCTTGTTGGACTCGGCCATCTTGTGGGTGTCCTCGCGGCGCTTCACAGCGGCACCGAGACCGTTGGATGCATCGAGGATCTCGTTCATGAGGCGCTCGATCATCGTCTTCTCGCGGCGGGCCTTGGAGTAGCCGACCAGCCAGCGCAGGGCCAGCGCGGTCGAACGACCCGGCTTGACCTCGACCGGAACCTGGTAGGTGGCGCCGCCGACGCGGCGGGAGCGGACCTCGAGGGCCGGGCGGACGTTGTCCATGGCCTTCTTGAGGGTCGCGACCGGATCGGAACCGGTCTTGGCCTCGGCGCCCTGGAGCGCGCCGTAGACGATGCGCTCGGCGGTGGACTTCTTGCCATCGACGAGGACCTTGTTGATCAGCTGGGTGACCAGCGGGGACCCGTAGACCGGATCGGAAACGAGGGGGCGCTTGGGCGCCGGACCCTTACGAGGCATTACTTCTTCTCCTTCTTGGCGCCGTAGCGGGAGCGGGCCTGCTGGCGGTTCTTCACACCCTGGGTATCGAGGGCGCCGCGGACGATCTTGTAGCGAACGCCGGGGAGGTCCTTCACGCGGCCGCCGCGGACGAGCACGATCGAGTGCTCCTGCAGGTTGTGGCCGACGCCCGGGATGTACGCGGTGACCTCGATGCCGCCGGCGAGGCGGACACGGGCGACCTTGCGGAGCGCGGAGTTCGGCTTCTTGGGGGTGGTGGTGTACACACGGGTGCACACGCCACGACGCATGGGGTTGCCCTTCAGGGCAGGGGCCTTGGTCTTGTTGACCTTCGGCGAGCGGCCCTTGCGGACCAGCTGCTGAATAGTAGGCACTTTCGTGTCCTCCGGTTTCTTTGATCTGCCGCGCCCGCGGCCATGACGGCCTGCGGACACTGCGCTTTTGGTCGTTTCATCGCAGCGTCCGCGGAGTCGACCGTAGGCGTGCAAAAGTGTGGCATTCGTTGCGCACGTTCCCCGCAACCCGGACCGAGTCCATTTGCCACACATAAAACAATTGAGACCACTCTAGCACGCGGGCGGCCCCGCCCCGTAATCGGTCCCCTCCCCTGGAAACCCGGGCGGCCGCGTCGGGGTAGACGCCGGAAAGGCTGGAGCCTTCCGACATCTACCCGACGCGGCCGAGGGCCTGGTGGAACGTACCTGCCCGGCGGCCGGGCTACGGAACCAGCTTCGGCAGGTCCGAGTCCTCCGAGGCCGCCCTGCGCCGGGCGACGAGGCCGCGCAGCGGCGGGACCAGGAGGGCGAGCACCGAGATGACCAGCAGGATCACCGCGATCGGGCTCGTGAACACCGAGGCCCAGCCGTCCGTGATGAGCGCGCGCCGCAGGTTGGCCTCGGCGAGCGGCCCGAGGATCAGGCCGAGCACGGCCGGCCCCGGCGGGAAGCCGAAGCGCACCATGAACAGGCCCACGAGCCCGAAGAGCATCATCATGAACACGTCGAAGACGCTGTTGCTGATCGAGTAGGTTCCCACCATGCAGAACACCAGGATGATGCCCCACAGGTAGTGGTTGGGCAGCTCGAGGAGCTTCACCACTCCCTTCATGCGCACGAGCGAGAGTCCCAGGGTCAGGATCGTGGCGATGAGCATGATCGCGGCGAGTGAGAACACGAGGTCGGGCTGGTTCGTGAAGAGGGCCGGGCCGGGCTGGATGCCCCAGATCAGCATGGACCCGATCATCACGGCCATGACCGAGTCCCCGGGGACGCCGAGGGCCATCGTGGTGGTGACGGAACCGCCGAGCGTGGCCGTCGAGGACGTGTCCCCCGCGGTGAGCCCCTCGAGCGAGCCCTTGCCGAACTCCTCCGGATGCTTCGACGTCTTCTTGGCGTTGTCCCACGCGATGATGCCGGCGATGTCGCCGCCGACCGCCGGAACCAGGCCGACGACGGCTCCCGTGCCGGCGCCGATGCCCATGGGCCGCAGCAGCCGACGCAGGAGCGACGGGCTCGGCATCCACTGCCCGAGCTGCGTGATCGCCTTGGCGTGGTGCTGCTTCTGCCGCGTGAGGATCTGGTTGAGCACCTCGGCGACGCCGAAGAGGCCGATGATCACGGGGATGAACGGCACCCCGCCATTGAGCTCGAGGATCCCGAGCGTGAAGCGCTGGTCCCCCGTGATGGGGTCGCGCCCCACCGTGGAGAGCAGCAGGCCGAACGCGCCGGCGGCGAGCCCCTTGATGATGCGCCCCGAGGAGACGCCGACCATCATGGTCAGGCCGAACACGACGAGGGCGAACATCTCGGGCGGACCGAACTGCATCGCGAACCGGGACAGCGGGATCGCCGCGAGGGCGAGGATCAGGATGCCCGCGATCATGCCGAACGCGGAGCCGAAGGCCGACGTCGTCAGCGCCAGTCCGGCCTTCCCCTTCAACGCCAGCGGATAGCCGTCGAACGTCGTCGAAATGGAGGCGGGCGTGCCGGGCGTGTTGATCAGGATCGCGGGGACCCGGTCCCCGAACTGCGCCGCGACGTAGATGGTGAGCAGGACGGCGAGGCCCTGGATCGGCTCGAGGGTGAGCGTGAAGCCGGAGGCGAGGGCGACGGCCATGGTCGCCGTGACGCCGGGGAAGGCGCCGACGAGCATGCCGACGAGGATCCCGAGGCCGATGAAGAGCAGGGTGTCCCATTGGAGGACGGCCGCGACCCCCTCGGTCATGGGCGAGGCCATGACGGGGACGGCGAGCAGGCTTGCGGTGGTCATAGTGGAACTCGCAATGCGACGACGAAGAGGAAATGGAGGACCGCCGTGACGATCACGGGGTAGAGGAGCAGCGGCTTCCAGCCGCGGGCCCCGTAGAGCCAGGTCAAGGCAGCGAACGCGACGAGCGTGATGAGCCAGAACTGGAGCACGTTCCACGACAGCAGGTAGCCGATCAGGACCACCGCGGTGGCGGCGAAGCGGATCAGGCCCCACGAGGAGACACGGTCCGGGATGTCGCCGGGACGGACGCCACGCAGGACGTTGACGAAGACCAGGACGAGCCCCAGGAAGACGAGGGCCCAGCCAAGCCAGGTCGGGAAGAAGTTGGGGCCGATCCCGGCGGCGACGCCGGAGCGGATGTTGCCGGCCATGAAGATCACGGTGGCGCCGAGGCCGATGCAGACGGCGACCGGGATCAGTTCGCGCAGCTTGTAGGGGCGCTCCGTGACGAGCGGCTCCACGTGGGGGTGCAGGTGTTCCTGCGCATGGTCCGCCTCGGGATCCATGCCCGGGACGTGCCCGGTGGCTGGTGTGGTCATCGTGGTTCCTTCACCTGGGACGGGGCGCGCCGTGCGGCGCGCCCCGTCCTGCGGACGGTGGAGCGGTCTAGTTCCTGCTCTGGGCGAGCTCGATCCAGGGGCCGTAGCGCTCGGCTTCCTCGTCGAAGAAGGCCTGCATCTCGGTGGAGTCGCGGAAGGTCGGGACCAGGTTGGAGTCCTCGATGGTCTTCTTGTAGCCCTCGTCCTCGGCCGCCTTGCCCATGGCCTCGGTCAGCTTCTGGACGATGTCCTCCGGCGTGCCTGCCGGGGCCATGATGCCGACCCACGAGGCGTTCTGGAGGTCGACGCCGGACTCGCGTGCCGTGGGCACGTCCGGGTTGTTCGGGTCGCGTTCCTCGGTCAGCATCGCCAGGTAGCGGAGGTTTCCGCCGTCGACCTGGGCCTTCTGGGTACCGATCGCGTCGATCGAGAAGGAGACGTCGCCCGCGGCCGCGGCGGCCACGGCCGGTGCCGAGCCGTCGAACGGAACACCCGTGATGTCGATCCCGGCCAGGTCCTGCAGCCCCTGGGCCGGCGAGTCCCACACGGAGCCGACGCCGGGGCTGGAGAAGGTGACCCGGCCCGGGTTGGCCTTGGCGTCGTCGATCAGGTCCTGAAGCGTCTCGTACGGGCTGTTGACCGGCACGGCGATCGCGCCGGGGCCGGACAGGCCCTGGCCGATCGGCACGTAGTTGTCCGGGTCGACGTCGTAGTCCTGGAACTGCAGGGTGACGACCTCGACGCCCATCATGGACAGGCTGTAGCCGTCGGCGGACTGGTCCTTGAGCCAGTTGTACGCGACGGAACCATTGGCGCCCGGGCGGTTCTCGACGACGACATTGACGCCCAGTTCCTCCTCGAGAAGCGGCGCGATGGTCCGCGCGGTCAGGTCCCCGGAGCCACCGGCGGCCCAGGGAACGACGAGCCGGATGTCCTTGGAGGGGAACTCCCCGCCGTCGGATCCGGCATTGCTGGCGCAACCGGTGAGCGTCAACGCTCCCGCGGCGAGCACGGCCGCGATCTTCGTCGTCAACTTCATGGTGCTTCTCCTTCAATGGTGCCTGGGTGAACGGAGGAGCCGGCGGCGGCGTTGCCCCCGGTTCCCGTTGTGCGTAATCCGCACGTGTGTGCGTCTTGTGCACATATAGATTGTTCGTCACACACCTATGTGATGTCAATTACTTTCTACTCCGAGTCCGAATCGTTGCCCAGAGAAGGCGCGCTCCGGTCTCGGCGGCCTGCGTACGGACCCGGGAACGCCGAAGGGCGGCACCGCGCGTGCGGTGCCGCCCTTCTGGACGGGTGCCCTCCCCGGTCATGAGGGACCGGGCAGGAGCGCTTCGGGCTTAGCGGAAGTCGGTCCCGAGGTCGTAGTCATCCATCGGGATGGCGTGGAACTCGGGAGCCATGCCGGGCTCGACGCCCTCGTAGTCGAAGCCGGTGAAGGCGCTCGGACCGGTGAACAGGTTCGCCCGGGCCTCGTCCGTCGGCTCCACCGCGATCTGGGTGTAGCGGTCCAGGCCGGTGCCGGCCGGGATGAGCTTACCGATGATCACGTTCTCCTTGAGGCCGAGCAGCGGATCGCTCTTGCCTTCCATCGCGGCCTGGGTCAGGACACGCGTGGTCTCCTGGAAGGACGCGGCGGAGAGCCAGGAATCCGTGGCGAGCGAGGCCTTGGTGATGCCCATGAGCTCGTCGCGGCCGGACGCCGGCTGCTTGCCCTCGGAGACGGCCTTGCGGTTCTCGTTGGTGAAGCGCGAACGCTCCGCCAGCTCGCCCGGCAGCAGCTCCGTGTCGCCGGACTCGATGACCGTGATGCGGCGCAGCATCTGGCGGACGATGACCTCCACGTGCTTGTCGTGGATGCCCACGCCCTGCGACTGGTACACGTTCTGCACCTCGCGGACCAGGAACTTCTGGGCCTCGCGCGGGCCGAGCACACGCAGGACCTGCTTCGGGTCGATCGCACCGGAGACCAGCTGCTGGCCCACGGCCACGCTGTCGCCGTCGGCGACGAGCATGCGCGCACGGCGCAGCACCGGGTAGGCGATGTCCTCGGCGCCGTCGTCCGGGGTGATGACGATCCGCAGCTGCTTCTCGCCGTCCTCGATGGTGACGCGGCCGGCGACCTCGGAGATCGGGGCCACACCCTTCGGGGTACGGGCCTCGAAGAGCTCCTGGATACGCGGCAGACCCTGCGTGATGTCCTCAGCGGAGGCGACGCCGCCGGTGTGGAAGGTACGCATGGTGAGCTGGGTGCCCGGCTCGCCGATGGACTGGGCGGCGATGATGCCCACGGCCTCGCCGATGTCCACGGTCTTGCCGGTCGCCAGGGAGCGGCCGTAGCAGAGCGCGCAGGTTCCGACGGCGGACTCGCAGGTCAGCACGGAGCGGACCTTGATCTCCTGCACGCCGGCCTGGAACAGCTCCTCGATCAGCACGTCGCCGACGTCGGACGCAGCCGGGGCCAGCACCTTGCCGTCGGCGTCCAGGACGTCGACCGCGAGGGTGCGGGTGTAGGCCGAGTTCTCCACGGTCTCGTGCTTGCGCACGGTGCCGATCTCGTCGATCGAGACGATCGGCACGGTGAGGCCGCGGTCGGTGCCGCAATCGTGCTCGCGGACGATGACGTCCTGCGAGACGTCCACCAGACGACGGGTCAGGTAACCCGAGTTGGCGGTCTTCAGCGCGGTATCGGCGAGGCCCTTACGGGCACCGTGCGTGGCGATGAAGTACTCCAGGACCGACAGGCCCTCGCGGTACGAGGACTTGATCGGGCGCGGGATGATCTCGCCCTTCGGGTTGGACACGAGGCCGCGGATGCCGGCGATCTGGCGCAGCTGCAGCCAGTTGCCACGGGCCTTGGAGGTCACCATGCGGTTGATGGTGTTCAGCTCCTCCATGCCGGCGCGCATGGCCTCGGCGACCTCGTCGGTCGCCTTGTTCCAGATGTCGATGAGCTCCGTGCGGCGCTCCTCGTCCGCGATGAGGCCCTTGTCGTACTGGGCCTGGACCTTGAGCGCCTGCTCCTCGTAGGGTGCCAGGATCTCGGCCTTGTTCATGTTGGACGTGATGTCCGAGATCGCGACGGTCACGCCGGAACGCGTGGCCCACTTGAAGCCGGCGTCCTTGAGGTTGTCCAGCGTGGCCGCGGTGACGACCTTCGGGTAGCGCTCGGCGAGGTCGTTGACGATCTCGGAGAGGGCGTCCTTGCCGGCCACGTGCTCGACCCACGGGTAGTCCGCGGGCAGGGTCTCGTTGAAGAGCACCTGTCCGAGGGAGGTCTCGATGAGGGCGGGGGTGCCCTCTTCCCAGCCTTCCGGAGCGGGCTGCTCGGAGGACGGCACGAACCCCGGAACGCGGATCTTGACGACCGAGTTCAGGTGGATCTCGCCGGCGTCGTGCGCCATGATCGCCTCGGCCGGGGTCGAGAACACGCGGCCCTCGCCCTTCTCACCCGGACGCTTGGTGGTCAGGTGGTGCAGGCCGATGATCATGTCCTGCGAGGGCAGGGTCACCGGACGGCCGTCCGACGGCTTGAGGATGTTGTGGCTCGAGAGCATCAGGATGCGCGCCTCGGCCTGGGCCTCGGGCGACAGCGGCAGGTGCACTGCCATCTGGTCGCCGTCGAAGTCGGCGTTGAACGCGGCACACACGAGCGGGTGCAGCTGCAGGGCCTTGCCCTCGACGAGCTGCGGCTCGAACGCCTGGATGCCGAGGCGGTGCAGGGTCGGTGCGCGGTTGAGCAGCACCGGGTGCTCGGTGATGATCTCCTCGAGCACGTCCCACACCTGCGGGCGGTAGCGCTCCACCATCCGCTTGGCGCTCTTGATGTTCTGCGCGTGGTTCAGGTCCACGAGGCGCTTCATCACGAACGGCTTGAACAGCTCCAGCGCCATCTGCTTCGGCAGGCCGCACTGGTGCAGCTTCAGCTGCGGGCCGACGACGATGACCGAACGGCCCGAGTAGTCGACGCGCTTGCCGAGCAGGTTCTGGCGGAAGCGCCCCTGCTTGCCCTTGAGCATGTCGGAGAGCGACTTCAGCGGACGGTTGCCCGGCCCGGTGACCGGACGCCCACGGCGGCCGTTGTCGAACAGCGAGTCGACGGCCTCCTGGAGCATGCGCTTCTCGTTGTTCACGATGATCTCGGGTGCCCCGAGGTCCAGCAGGCGCTTCAGGCGGTTGTTGCGGTTGATCACGCGGCGGTAGAGGTCGTTCAGGTCGGAGGTCGCGAAGCGGCCGCCGTCCAGCTGGACCATCGGGCGCAGCTCCGGCGGGATCACCGGGACGGCGTCCAGCACCATGCCCAGCGGGCTGTTGGTGGTGGTCAGGAACGCGTTGACGACCTTGAGGCGCTTCAGGGCGCGGGTCTTGCGCTGGCCCTTGCCGTTCTTGATGATGTCGCGCAGCAGCTCGGCCTCGGCCTCCATGTCGAACGACTCGAGGCGCTTCTTGATCGCCTCGGCGCCCATGGAGCCCTCGAAGAACAGCCCGTACTTCTCGCGCAGCTGGCGGAACAGGCCCTCGTCGCCCTCGAGGTCGGCGACCTTGAGGTTCTTGAAGCGGTCCCAGACCTGCTCGAGGCGCTCGATCTCGGCGTCGGCGCGCTTGCGCACCTGGGCCATGGTCTTGTCGGCGAGGTCGCGGGCCTTCTTCTTGTCCGCGGCCTTGGCGCCCTCGGACTCCAGCTTGGCCAGGTCGTTCTCGAGGTCGCGGGCGATCGCGGCGATGTCGGCGTCGCGGTTGTCCACGAGCTTCTTGCGTGCGAGGTCGTGCTGCGCCTGCAGGTTCGGCAGCTCCGCGTGGCGGCGCTCCTCGTCCACGGACGTGATCATGTACGCGGCGAAGTAGATGACCTTCTCAAGGTCCTTCGGCGCGAGGTCGAGCAGGTAGCCCAGGCGCGACGGAACGCCCTTGAAGTACCAGATGTGGGTCACGGGGGCGGCGAGCTCGATGTGGCCCATCCGCTCGCGGCGCACCTTGGCACGGGTCACCTCGACGCCGCAGCGCTCGCAGATGATGCCCTTGAAGCGCACGCGCTTGTACTTGCCGCAGTAGCATTCCCAGTCGCGGGACGGGCCGAAGATCTTCTCGCAGAAGAGGCCGTCCTTCTCGGGCTTGAGCGTGCGGTAGTTGATGGTTTCCGGCTTCTTGACCTCGCCGTAGCTCCAGCCACGGATCTCTTCCGCGGTAGCGAGGCCGATGCGCATGAGGCCGAAGGAGGATTCGCTGGACATATGGTCCCTGTCTCTCTCTTGTTTCTCAGAAGTCTTGTCTTCGAGCGGGCTGGGCCCGCCGGGGGTGGGGAAAAAGCCTGGAGTACGACGCCGGTGCGCCCGGCCCGGGAGCCGGGCGCCGGCGTCGTACTGCTAGACCTCCTCGACGGAGCTGGGTTCGGCCCGGGAGAGGTCGATGCCCAGTTCTTCCGCGGCCCGGAAGACTTCTTCGTCCGAGTCCCGCATTTCGATCGTGGTGCCGTCGGTGGAGAGCACTTCCACGTTCAGGCACAGCGACTGCATTTCCTTGATGAGGACCTTGAAGGACTCGGGAACGCCCGGCTCCGGGATGTTCTCGCCCTTGACGATCGCCTCGTACACCTTCACGCGGCCGTGGATGTCGTCCGACTTGATGGTCAGCAGCTCCTGCAGAGTGTAGGCGGCGCCGTAGGCCTCGAGGGCCCAGACTTCCATCTCACCGAAGCGCTGGCCGCCGAACTGGGCCTTACCGCCCAGCGGCTGCTGCGTGATCATCGAGTACGGGCCGGTGGAGCGGGCGTGGATCTTGTCGTCCACCAGGTGGTGGAGCTTCAGGATGTACATGTAGCCCACGGACACCGGGTCCGGGAACGGCTCGCCGGAGCGGCCGTCGAACAGGCGCGCCTTGCCGGTGTTGCCGATCAGGCGCTCGCCGTCGCGCGTCTTCGCCGTGTGGTCGAGCAGGCCGCGGATCTCCTCCTCCGCCGCGCCGTCGAACACCGGGGTGGCGACGGTCGTGGAGCCGGATTCGCGCGGGAGGTTCGGGAGGTTCTTGAGCCATTCCGGCTCCCCCTCGATCTTCCAGCCCTGCTTGGCAGCCCAGCCCAGGTGGATCTCCAGGACCTGGCCGACGTTCATGCGGCCCGGGACGCCCAGCGGGTTCAGGACCACGTCGACGGGGGTTCCGTCCTCGAGGAACGGCATGTCCTCCACCGGCAGGATCTTCGAGATGACGCCCTTGTTGCCGTGGCGTCCGGCGAGCTTGTCGCCGTCGGTGATCTTGCGCTTCTGGGCCACGTAGACGCGGACCAGCTGGTTCACGCCCGGGGGCAGCTCGTCGTCGTTGTCGCGGTCGAAGATGCGCACGCCGATGACGGTGCCGGACTCGCCGTGCGGCACCTTCAGGGAGGTGTCGCGCACTTCGCGGGACTTCTCGCCGAAGATGGCGCGCAGGAGGCGCTCCTCCGGGGTCAGCTCCGTCTCGCCCTTCGGGGTGACGCGGCCGACGAGGATGTCGCCCGCCTCGACCTCGGCGCCGATGTGGATGATGCCGCGCTCGTCGAGCTGCGCCAGGATCTCCTCGGAGACGTTCGGGATGTCCCGGGTGATCTCCTCGGCGCCCAGCTTGGTGTCGCGGGCGTCGACCTCGTGCTCCTCGATGTGGATCGAGGTGAGGACGTCGTCGGAGACCATCCGCTGGGACAGGATGATGGCGTCCTCGAAGTTGTGTCCTTCCCAGGACATGAACGCGACGAGGAGGTTCTTGCCGAGCGCGAGCTCGCCGTTGTCCGTGGACGGGCCGTCGGCGATGATGCTCTGGTACTCGACGCGCTCGCCCTCGGAGACCAGGACGCGCTGGTTGTACGCGTTGCCCTGGTTGGAGCGGGCGAACTTCATGATCGGGTACGCGGACTCGGTGCCGTCGTCGTTCAGGACGGTGACCAGGTCGGCCGAGACCTCGCTGACGACGCCCGGCTGGGACGCGACGACGGAGTCGCCGGCGTCGACCGCCACGTACTTCTCCATGCCGGTGCCGACGAGCGGCGCCTCGGAGGCCAGCAGCGGCACGGCCTGGCGCTGCATGTTGGCGCCCATGAGCGCGCGGTTGGCGTCGTCGTGCTCGAGGAACGGGATCAGCGCGGTGGCGCCGGAGACCATCTGGCGCGGGGAGACGTCCATGTAGTCGATCTCCTCCGGCGTGACGAGCACGGGCTCGCCGCCGCCGCCGCGCTCGCGGCAGAGGACCAGGTCCTCGACGAAGCGGTTGTCCCCGGTCATCGGGGCGTTCGCCTGGGCGATGACGCACTCGAGTTCCTCGTCGGCCGTCAGGTAGTCGACCTGCTCGGTGACGACGCCGTCGACGACCTTGCGGTATGGCGACTCGATGAAGCCGAACGCGTTGATCCGCGCGTAGGTCGCGAGCGAGCCGATGAGGCCGATGTTCGGGCCTTCAGGGGTCTCGATCGGGCACATGCGGCCGTAGTGCGACGGGTGGACGTCACGGACCTCCATGCCGGCGCGGTCGCGGGAGAGGCCGCCCGGGCCGAGCGCGGACAGGCGGCGCTTGTGCGTCAGGCCGGCCAGCGGGTTGTTCTGGTCCATGAACTGCGAGAGCTGGGAGGTTCCGAAGAACTCCTTGATCGCGGCCACGACGGGGCGGATGTTGATCAGGGTCTGCGGCGTGATGGCCTCGACGTCCTGCGTGGTCATGCGCTCGCGGACGACGCGCTCCATGCGGGACAGGCCCGTGCGGACCTGGTTCTCGATGAGCTCGCCGACGGCGCGGATGCGGCGGTTGCCGAAGTGGTCGATGTCGTCGACCTCGACGCGGATCTCCACGTCGTTGCCGTCGCGCTTGCCGGGGACGGTCTTCTCGCCCGCGTGCAGGGCCACGAGGAACTTGATCATCGCGACGATGTCGTCGATGTCCAGCACCGAGGCGTTCGACTCGGCGAGGGACTTGTCCACGCCGAGCTTGCGGTTGATCTTGTAGCGGCCGACCTTGGCGAGGTCGTAGCGCTTCGGGTTGAAGTAGAGGTTGTCGAGCAGCGACTCGGCGGCGTCGACCGTCGGCGGCTCTCCCGGGCGCAGCTTGCGGTAGATGTCCAGCAGCGCCTCCTCGCGGGTCTCGGTGGCGTCCTTCTCGAGGGTCGCGCGGATGGAGTCGTAGTCGCCGAACTCCTCGAGGATGCGGGACTCGGACCAGCCGAGGGCCTTGAGCAGCACGGTGACGGACTGCTTGCGCTTGCGGTCGAGGCGCACGCCGACCTGGTCGCGCTTGTCGATCTCGAGCTCGAACCAGGCGCCGCGGGACGGGATGATCTTCGCCGTGAAGATGTCCTTGTCGCTCGTCTTGTCCGGGGTGCGCTCGAAGTAGGCGCCCGGGGAGCGGACGAGCTGGGAGACGACGACGCGCTCGGTGCCGTTGATGATGAACGTGCCCTTGTCCGTCATCAGCGGGAAGTCGCCCATGAACACGGTCTGCTGCTTGATCTCACCCGTGTTGTTGTTCATGAACTCGGCCTTGACGTACAGCGGCGCGGCGTAGGTCGCGTCGCGGTCCTTGCACTCGGCCATGGTGTACTTCGGGTCGGCGAACTCCGGCTCGGAGAAGCTCAGGGACATGGTGCCCTGGAAGTCCTCGATCGGGGAGATCTCCTCGAAGATCTCGGCCAGGCCGGAGACGTCGGCCACGCCCTGGATGCCTTCGGCGACGGCCTGCTCGACGCGGGCCTTCCAGCGCTGGTTGCCCACGAGCCAGTCGAAGCTCTCCGTCTGGAGCGCCAGCAGGTTGGGCACGTCCAGCGGTTCGTGGATCTTTGCGAATGAGATGCGCCCGGCCGCTTCCGCGCTGCGGGCCGAACTAGCGGTTTCGTTTTGAGAGGTGCTCGAGGCGACCAAGATGGATCCTTCCACAGACCGTCAGGTTTCCGGCGCCGACCCCTGCCCGGTTGGGGGATACCCGGGACACCACCGAGAACGGGCCCACCGCTATATGAAGGCCGAATCGTGCTGAGGGAAGACGCAAAGATCCATACTACACCCGCTCCCCTACCATGTCTAACCGCCCGGCACAAGCAGGTGGCGCCCCGTGGGGACGGCGCGCCGCAAGGGCCGGGCCGCCGTCGGGGGACATCGACGACCCGGCCCGTCAGATGGCCGGCCCGTCCCGCCGCCGGCGCGCGTCGTGACCGGCCTGCACCGGAGCGGCCCGGCCCCGCTGCGTGGCCCGCGTGGCCTACGGGATGCCGGCGGCCCCGGCGGTCTCGGCGTCCGGCGCTCCGCAGTCCGGGTCCTCGTTGCTCGCGGCGGGGTCCCCCGGCCGGGGCGCCGACGGCGCCCGCGTCTCGAGGCCGAGCCCGGCCGGGTCGAGGGCCGGGCCGGGGCCGCCGACGACGTGGATGAATGCCGTGCCCGCACCGGCCGCGCACTGCCCGTCGCCCGCCGGGACGGCCACGGCGAAGGCGAAGCGCCGCGCGGTGCCGTCGGCGTTCCAGCGCGCCAGGCCGAGCAGCCGGGGCTCGCCGCCGGGGACGCCCTTGTCGTCGTAGACCTCGACGGTCGCGTCGGAGGAGGTGCGGACGGCGAAGCGGACCGGGACGCGCAGCTCGACCGCCCCGCCGTCCCACTGGACGACGGCCGCGGTCCCGCCCTCGGCGCCCGGGTCGGCGGCGTACGCGCAGCGGTAGCGGAGCTGCCCCGAGGCTCCCGGGGCCAGCTCGAGCCGGGCATCGCCCTCGACAGCGCATTCCGCCCCGCCGGGGCCCGTCGCCGAGGTCAGGACGGCCGTGACGGGCTCCCCTCCCCCGGGGTGGGCGACGGCGACGGCGCCCGTGACGGTCCAGTCGGAGTCCGTGTATCCCCCCGGCATGGCCTCGACGACGTGGGCGACGGCGGCGGAGCCTAGATCCCCGGCCTCGACGCCGCGGCGCACCGACCATTGGTAGCTGCGGTGCAGCCCTGCGGCCGCCTCGAGCGAGGCGGTCAGCCCGGCGCCGGAGCAGACGACGGCCTCCTGCCGCACCGAACGGTCGTCGCCGACGCCGGCGCGGGAGCCCTGGGAACCACCCGGCGCCCCTTCCCCCGCGGCGGGCGGCCCGCCCGCGGCGCCGATCCACTGGAGCGACTCCGCCGTGAAACAACGCCCGGCCCCTCCCTCGCCGTCGGACTCGCCGGCCCCCTCGGCGGCGGACGGGCCGGTCCGGGCGATCTCGGTCGTCGACTCGAAGGTCGCCGGCGTGCCCTGTGCGTTCCACTCGGCCGTGCCGAGCAGCGTGGTCCCGTGGGACCCGGCGCGCTGGAAGACACGCACCGTGCGGTCGGTCTCCGAGCGGGGCGCGAAGACGACGGGGGCCTCGGCGACCGTCCGGCCCGAGTCCCAGCTCAGCGAGGTGCTCGCGGCGCCGACGGGCGAGGGCTGGCCCGCGAACGAGCACGCGTAGTCGACCCGCACCTGGCCGGGGGTGGTCCCGGTGCCCGCCGGGACGAGCACCTGGTGCCCCGTGGCGGCGGGGTCCGCGTCCTGGCCGCGGACCGTGCAGACTCCGTCCCCGCCCACGTTGAGCACGGTTTCGACCGTGACCGTCGCGGCCGCCCCCTCGAAGAAGTTGGGGTTGCCGACGCGCACCGTCCCGTCGACGACGTGTCCCGTGTCCCGGGTCCCGTGGGGCACGGCCCGGACCAGCGTCCGCAGCACGGCCCCGCCGTCGGCCAGCGGCGTGCTTCCCTGGGGGTGCCGCAGTGCCTCGAGGATCCACTGGTGACCGCGCTGCAGGCTCGCGGACGCGCTCGCCGTGGCCTCGAGCGGTCGCCGCACGCAGACCTCGGCGGTGCTGCTGGCCGAGAGGCCCGGCCCCTCGAGCAGCGCCGTGGCGGTGCGGGTGATGCAGACGCCGGCCCGCCCCGTGAAGGGCAGCGTGTAGCTGAAGACGGTGGGCTCGCCCGCCGCGTTCCAGACCGCCGTGCCGAGCACCGCGGGGTCGTCGGACCGCGAGACCTGGTCGTCGACGATGCGCACGCTCTGATGCCGGAGGTTCTCCGGGCTCGACGTGGACACCGCCTGGGCCAGCGCGGCGCCGCCCGGCCACGTCGCCCCGACCGCCCGGGGCGTGCCCTCGCCGCCGCCCGCGGGGCGCCCGGCGCACTCGAAGCCGACCTCGGCTCGGCCCGGCACGAACCCGGCCGCGGCTCCGACACCGGCTGGGCCCGCGGCCCCCGTGGCCCCGCCTGCGCCCGGCCCCTGGCCCGCGGCGGCCTCGGCCGCGTCGAGCGCGGAGGCCGCTCCCGGTGCCCGCGGCACCCTCACTTGGAAGCCCGGCGCGGACGGATCCGCGTCGGCACCCAGGTACGCGCACACCATGCCGGGTCCGGCGGACGGGTCGTCGAGCGTCGCGAGGAGGGCACCGGCGTCGTACGCATTGGGGTTCGCGAGGCGCACGGTGCCGCGCACGAAGTGGTTCCCGTCCACGGACCCGTCCGGCGTGGCCTTCACCGTGAATCCGACGTCGGCGCGACCGCCCTCGCCGAGCACCACGCGCGGCCGGTCCACCGCGCTCTCGAGGCGCCACAACAGCTCGCGGTCGAACGTCGCCTCGGCCTCCTGGCGGAGCTGGAGCGCGGCCTGGGCGCAGACCGTGGTCGCGGAGGAGGCCGTGTTGTCGGCGTCCTGCCCGGCGGCCTCGCGCACCGTCGCCGTCGTCGAGTGCCGCACGCAGCGCCCCGGCGTCCCGGCGAGGGACCCGACCGTCCGGAAGACGGCGGGCGATTCCCCGACGGTGGCGGTGCCGATCACGGGGGCGCCGGGGCCCGAGCCCGGGCCGACGACCTCCACGACGGCGTCCGTCACGGCGAGCGCCCGGAAGGCGAGCGGCTGGGCGACGACGGCGCGGCGGGTGCCGCCATCGGGTGCGGTCCAGCGGACGACGGCGGTTGCGTCGCGCCCCGCATAGTGCCGCTCCGCGAGCCCGCGGCCGCCGAACACGCACTCGGTCTGCACGGCCACCCTGCCCGGCACCACGACGCCGTCGACGATCTGGGCCGCAGGGACCGCGACGACGCCGCGTCCGGGCGTCCCCGCGACCTGGCACAGGGCCCCGGGCAGCCGGACGGATTGCCGGACGTCGACCTCGACGGCCCGGTGCAGGTTGGGGTTGGCGATCGAGACGGTCCCGGCGACCCGCCAGCCGGAGTCGATGTGGCCCGTGGTCCTTGCCGTCACGGTCGCCCCGGCGGCGGCCGGCGTCGTGCCGATCACCTCGTGCCGTGCGGCGTCCTCGCGGCGCTCCGCGCTCCACTGGTGGTCGCGCGAGAAGCCCGCGTCGTAGGAGGCGGCGACGGAGAGCCCGTCCAGGACGCAGACGGAGGCCCTCCCCCGGGTCGTGTTGTCCGCGTCGGCGCCGGCGCGCTCGCGCAGCGCCGCGCCGAACTCGAAGTCCGTGCAGCGGCCGGGGACGCCCTGCAGCCGCAGGGGGTGGCGGAACGTCCGCGGCGAGTCCGCGACGGCCGCCGTGCCGATCACGGCGGATCCCGTCCCGTCCTCGGTCAGGGTCACGGTCGCGTCGATCGCGCGCCGCACCGTGAAGGCGACGGCGGCCGGCTCCGCGGCGACGGGGGCGCCGCGTTCCCAGCCCGCGGAGGCGGAGAGCTCGTGCCCGCGGTAGTCGCCGGGCGCGACGCCGGAGGAGACGTCGCAGCGGAACGCGGCCCGGACCGTGCCGCCCGCGGGCACGTCCAGCTGGATCCCGGGCGCGGCCGCGTCGGCGTCCGCGAGGCGCACGTAGCGGCAGTCGCGCCCGGCGAACCGGGGCGCGGGGCCGGCGTCGAGCCGCTGGACGGCGAAGTCGTTGGGGTTGGAGAAGGACACGGTGCCGCCGAGCCGGAAGGCCAGGTCGCGGTGGCCCGTGGCCGTCGCGGTGAGCTCGTGCACGGCGGTCACGGCCCCCTGCCCGTCGACGTCGAAGCGCGGCGCCCCCTCGGTTCCCGTCAGCGACCACTGGTGGTCGCGGATGAAGCTGCCCTCGGCCTCGATGTCGACCCGGGGCGCCGCCCAGCGGCACACGCGCACGTCGGCGGAGGCGGTGGCTCCTGTCTGCAACAGGGTCGCGGAGACGCCCGTGGCGGAGCAGGCGGCGGCCGGGACCTGCGCCGGCAGGGCGGCGAGGCGGCGGTGCACGGTCCCGGGGAGGCCGGAGGACCTCACGGTCCAGGTCTCGAGCCCGGCCTCCCGTGCCGCCTCGGCGTCTCCCGGAGCGGCGGCCCCGGCCGGGTGGGCGGCGAGGGCCACCGCGCGGCGCAGCTCGCGGACCTCCCAGGCGTACGCCGCCCCGGCGCGGACGGTTCCGTCCGGCCGGTCCGCGTCCGATCCGGCGTCCGCGGCGTCCAGCGGGTGCTCGCCGCGGCTGAAGGAGATTCCGACGTCGATGCCTCCGTCCGGCGCGTCCGCCTCCTGCGGGGCGGGGCAGTCGTAGTCGACGCGGGTGGTCCCGGGAGGCAGGACGAGGCGCAGGGATCCCGCGGCGGCTCCCGGTGTGGCCTCGAGGCCGTCGGCCGGACGGTAGCCGCACGCGGCCGCCGGCTGCCCTGCTGCGGCGGCGCGGCGCGGTGCGTTCGCCGTGACCGTCATGGGCTCCGGGTTCGGGTTCTCCAGGAGCAGACGGCCGCGGAGCTGCTGCGAGGCCAGCCGCGGCCCGAGCTCCGTGACGGCGATCCGGGCCACCGCCGCGGCGTCCTCCCGCGGCCCGACCTCGGACACGGGGCGCTCAGGTGCGGCCTCGAGCGACCACTCGTGTTCCAGGACGGTGCGGGCCGAGGCCTCGAGCTCCGCTGTCGGCGCGAGCCAGAGCACCACGGGCGCCGGGTCGTCGCGGTCGTCGTCGTTGAGGTCGTCGTCACGGACATCGGTGCTCCCGGTGGCCCCGTCGCCGCCGTCGCCCCGGGAGGCGTCTCCACGGGAGGCGTCATCGCGCCCGTCGGCGCCCCCAGCGCCTCCGCCCGGGCCGGGCGTGCCCCGCTCCGCCCCGCCGGGCGCCGTCGTCGACGATGCCGTCGCGGAGGGCATCGGTGCGGAGGTCGTCGCAGCGGAGGACGCCGCTCCCGGAGGCGCGGCGCCCTGGGACGACGTGGCGGGAGCCGTCGCGCGCGGGGTCGCCACCTGCGTCGTCGCATCCGGCTCCGCGGAGGGACGCGGCTCCGCGTCCAGCGCGTCGGCGGCAGCGGACGGTACCCCGGCGGGGCCCGGGGCCGGTGCCAGGGCGGGCCCGAGGACGAGCGAGGCGGCGAGCACGGACGCCCACGCACAGCGCGGAAGGCTACGGCGCCGTCCCGGCGCCGACCCCCGGTCCTGCGAGTTCTTCCCCACGGTCGGTCCCCGTCATTCCTGGACCACGCCCCGGCCACGCTGCCGGCCGCGGCGCCGGGAACCCCCAAGACTCCCGGCCACACGCCCTGCCTCCGCTGCCCACGAGGTGTGGCAAGCCGTGCCCCGGCTGGACCGGGGCATGGCGAATAGGCCGCTGACGGTTCAGCGGCCTCCTATGGCGTCCTGTGTTGCTAGTGGCCCCCACGTTGAATGCGCCGCGGACGATTTGTCGGCGGCTGCCCCTGGGCGGCGCACCTGCGCCGCCGTGTCAAACCGAGCACCCATGTGCCGGCTCCTTCCCCCCGAGGCCTCCCCCTAGAGGCCAAGAGCAATGCGGCCGATCCCCCCGGAAGGCCGCTGAATCCGAGTGTATCGGCGGATTCCCGGCCCGTGAAGGGCGGCGACACAAAGTTTTACAAAGGCCCTTGTCAACACGGCGAGGCTCCCTGTGTCACGCGTCACGGTAGCCTTGTCGCACACGGCACTCCAGCACGAAAGCGAGCCAGAACACCATGTCCTCCCCCCAGGAAGCAGTCATCGTCGGCGGCGCCCGGACGCCCTTCGGACGCCTCAAGGGCCAGCTCGCCCCACTCACCGCGGTCCAGCTCGGGGCGGCCGCCATCCGCGGCGCCCTCGAGAAGTCGGGCGTTCCCGCCTCCGCCGTCGGCGCCGTCGTCATGGGCCACGTCGTCCAGGCCGGCTGCGGGCAGAACCCCGCCCGGCAGTCCGCCGTCGCCGCCGGGATCGGCTGGGACGTGCCCACCGTGACGATCAACAAGGTGTGCCTCTCCGGCCTCGCGGCCGTGACCGACGCAGCGCGGATCATCCGCCTCGGCGAGGCCGACGTCGTCGTCGCCGGCGGCCAGGAGTCGATGACCAACGGCCCCCACGTGCTCCCCGGCTCGCGCCAGGGCTGGACCTACGGCAACATCTCCGCGATCGACGCCGTCGCGCACGACGGCCTGACCGACGCCTTCGACGGCCAGTCCATGGGCGTGAGCACCGAGGCGAAGAACGGCGAGCTCGGCTGGGAGCGCGGGCCGCAGGACGAGGTCGCGGCCGCATCCCATGTCCGGGCGGCAGCCGCCCAGCGCGAGGGCGTCTTCGCCGAGGAGATCGTCGCCGTGGAGATCCCGCAGCGCAAGGGCGAGCCCCTGGTGCTCACCGCCGACGAGGGCGTCCGGCCGGACACGAGCGTCGAGTCCCTCGCCGCGCTGCGCCCCGCGTTCGCGAAGGACGGCACCATCACGGCCGGCAACTCCTCGCCGCTCTCCGACGGCGCCGCCGCCGTCGTCGTGGCCTCCCGCGCCTACGCCGAGGAGCACGGCCTCGAGGTCCTCGCCGTGATCGGCGAGCCCGGCCAGGTCGCCGGGCCGGACAACTCCCTGCACTCCCAGCCCTCCCACGCCATCGAATCCGCGCTGGCGAGGGCCGACTGGACCGTGGACCAGCTCGACTTCATCGAGGTCAACGAGGCCTTCGGCGCCGTGGCCTGCCAGTCGCTCAAGGACCTCGGCTACCCGCTCGAGAAGACCAACATCCATGGCGGGGCGATCGCGCTCGGCCACCCGATCGGCGCCTCCGGGGCACGACTGGCCCTCCACGCGGCGCTCGAGCTCCAGCGCCGCGGTTCCGGGCGCGCGGCCGTCAGCCTGTGCGGGGGCGGCGGTCAGGGCGAGGCCCTGCTGCTCTGGCGGGAGTAGTCCTGCACACCGGACGACGCCGGCGCCCGCCTCGCGTGGGCACCGGCGTCGTCCGGTGTGGCCGGCTCAGCGGCCGCGGACGATCCCGCCGACGCTGTTGGGCAGCACCCTCACGGCCGGCGCCTCCATCACGCGGCGCGCGAAGGCCCGGGCCGGCGCGCGGCGGGCCTCGACCGCCTCGACCAGTCGGGTCGCGGCCTGGCCGAGCCGGCGGCCGAAGCGCCGTTCGATGTGGCGGTGGACGAGGTAGGCGGCCGCACCCACGATCGCGATGACGAGTGGCAGGACCGCCCAGCGCGGCATCCACGGGCTCAACTGGTCGATGATCCACCAGCCCCACACCTGGTGCAGGAGGTACACGGGGTAGGTCAGGGCACCGGCCAGGGCCATCCCGGGGAGGGACACCGAGCGCAGGCGGGTCAGCGACAGGAGCGCGACGACGGCGAAGATCCCGGCGACGATCGCCCAGTAGACGGGCTCGGGCACCGAGTAGCCGACGAGCTCCTCGGCCTCCCTCGCCCCCGTGACGCCCGCGTGGTGGGCCGAGAGGACCACGTTCAAGCCGAGGACGGCCCAGCGCAGGGGCGTCTGGCCGAAGCGGTACATCAGGAACAGCACCATTCCGCCCGCGAAGAGCGGCGCGTACTCCGGCATCAGCGCGTGACTGAGGAAGTTCCCGGGAAGCAGCGGGGCCGCGAGGGCCGCGACGGGCCAGGCCGCGGCGAAGGCGAGGAGCCGGCGCGGGGTCTGCCAGCCCAGGAGCATCACGAGCAGCACGAGCGCGTAGAAGCGCAGCTCGGCCCAGAGCGTCCAGTAGACGCCGTCGACGTGCGGATTCCCGGTGCCGCCCTGCAGCATGGTCAGGTTCACGGCCCAGTCGACGTAGCTCAGCCGCTCCCCCATGGAGGGCCAGATGAAGAACACCAGGACGCCGGTGAGCAGCACCGCCGCCCAGTAGGCGGGGAACAGCCGGCCGATCCGCGAGCCGATGAAGCGGGCCGGCGACTTGCCGTAGCTCGAGAGCAGGATCACGAAGCCGCTGATGACGAAGAAGAGCTGCACGCCCATGTTGCCGAAGAGCGTGAACCGCGACAGTACCGGCCACGCGTCCTTGGCGGGCTCGACGCCCCAGTGGCCGTGGTGCCACGCCGTGTAGTGGTAGAGGACCACGAGCAGGGCCGCCACGAGCCGGAGCCCGTCGAGCAGGGCCAGGCGGGGGCCGCGTGCCGCGCCGGCGTCGCCGCCCGGGCTCCCGGCGGACCGTGCCGCGCCGGCAGCCGGGGATGTTCCAGAGCCCGGTGACGCCCCGGCCCGCGGCGCCTCGATCGTCGTCGTCCTGCCCATGGATCCTGCCCCTTCCGCTCCGGGAATCGCTCCGTTACCTTTTCGTGACCAATCAACCCTACCGGATTCCCGCCGTCGATTCCGTAACGCGCCTCACCCGGTCCGCTGCCGCCAGGTCCGCGGGGCATGCGAAAGGCCCCGCCCACCAGCAGGTGGGCGGGGCCTTCGCGGCAGTCGGAACGACTACTTGACGGTGACCGTGGCGCCGGCGGCCTCGAGGGCCTCCTTGGCCTTGTCAGCGGCTTCCTTGGTGGCGCCCTCGAGGACGGCCTTCGGAGCGGAGTCAACCAGGTCCTTGGCTTCCTTCAGACCCAGCGAGGTCAGCGCGCGGACCTCCTTGATGACGGCGATCTTCTTGTCGCCGGCGGCCTCGAGGACCACGTCGAACTCGGTCTTCTCCTCGGCGGCGGCCTCGCCGGCGCCGCCGGCCGGGCCGGCAACGGCCACGGCGGCCGCGGTGACCTCGAAGGTCTCCTCGAAGGTCTTAACGAACTCGGAGAGCTCGATGATGGTCATTTCCTTGAAAGCCTCAAGGAGCTCTTCGGTGGTGAGCTTCGCCATGGTGTGGCGTCCTTTCCGTGGGGCGGAATCCGTGGGATCCGCGAGTTTGGGGGTGGGGTGAAGAAGGCCTAGGCCTCTTCGGTGGCAGCTTCGGCAGCGGGTGCTTCCTCGGCCTCAGCGGCGGGAGCCTCGGCCGGAGCCGGCGCAGCGCCACCTTCTTCTTCGAGCTTCAGGCGCAGGGCATCGATGATGCGCGCAGCGGCGGATGCCGGGGCCTTGAGCACACCGGCCACGCGGGACAGCTGGAACTCGCGGGACTCCAGGGCGGCCAGGGCGGCCACCTCGGAAGCGTCCATGGCCTTGCCCTCGAAGTAGCCGGTCTTGATGACCAGCTGCTTGTTGTCCTTGGCGAATTCCGTGAGGCTCTTGGCAGCGGCCACGGCATCGCCCTTGATGAAGGCGATGGCGGTGGGGCCGGCAAGCTGGCCATCGAACGCGTCGATGCCCGCTTCCTTGGCTGCAATGCCCGTGAGGGTGTTCTTCACGACCGCGTACTTGGTCTCCTGACCCAGCGAGCGGCGCAACTCCTTGAGCTGTGCAACGGAAAGCCCGCGGTATTCGGTCAGGACAGCGGCGGTCGACTCCTTGAAGTCGGCGGTGATCTCCTCGACTGCGGAAACCTTGTTCGGCGTTGCCATAACCCTCCTTCCGGGGATTGATTCGGTCGTCGACCAGTCCCCGAGGCCCGGGTGGGCCTGCACATAAAAAACGCCCCGGGCAGGTGCACGGGGCTTCGCCTGGCTCCGGGTTACCGGAGCGGCTTGGTTCGTTCACCTGCGTGGGCCGTCCTGAATGAGGAACTTTCGGATGCCGCCCCGGGCACCGGAGAATCCGGATTCCTGATGGGATGGCATCGACCGACGGTCTTTGGTGACTCAAGCATAACGTGGGGCCGCCGCGGCGGCCAAATCGAGGCCCTGGAACACGCGAAGGGTGCCTGGACGAACGAGGACCGGACCACCCGCGCCACTTGGGGGACAGCGGGGGTGGCCCGGCCTCTCTATTCGTTACGGTGCGGCTTGGGGGAACGCACCGTAACTCCATCGCAACCGGAGGCTTGGGGAACCTACCGGCGCGGACTGCGCTCGCACACGCAGGCTGGGATTGTGAATCACCAACACCACAAGGTTAGCAGCATGCGGGCCGCCTGAACCAACCTCTCACCGCCGATTCACCGCACTTTTTTGCCATGCGCCTTCGGAATGCACCGGCACGAATCCCATGGCGACGTTGATGGCGAGCATGTGCTCGTTTTCCTCGGCGTTCCACGTGTAGACGCGTCCGACATGGGGAAACGCTTCCAGCGTCCTCTTCAGGTTCACGGTCTTGACGAGCATGCCGAGCCGGTGGCCCCGGTGGCCGCCCATCACGAGGGTGTCCTCCTGATAGGCCACCGTGGGCTTCTCGCGCATGACAAGCAACACAGTAAAGGCCACCAGATCGCCGCTCGCGCGGTGCACGGCACACGTCGTGACGAGCTCGTTGTCCCGACGCTCGTCCCGGTCCTCGGCCGTGCGCAGCCGCGCCTCGTCCCAGACCGACTCCTCCCACTCGAGCCCGCCCAGGGGAGGATCGACGTCCATGCGCTCCACCATGCGGCAGTAGTCCTCGACGGCGTCCTCCGGGACGCGCCCGACCCAGCTGACGACGTCGTACTCCTCCTCCGACGCGGCCCTCGCCCGGGCCTCCAGGTCCTCGAGCAGCCCCGCGGGCCGCGGGAGGTCCATGCGGCTCACCCGCTCGACCTGCTTGAGCTCCATGCCCAGGGAGCGGGCGAACAACGTCGTCGGGGAATCGGCCGGCACGGCGCCGTCGCCCTTGCTCGGAAGCACGAGCGAGCCCTCGGGCCCCTCGCCCGGCAGCGGCGCCGTCGGATAGTCGACCCAGGCATTGAGCCGCGTGCGTCCGAGGTCCACGCACGCGTCCTCGGCCGCCCGGAAGAGCGCCGTGCCGATTCCCCGGCGCCGGTGCGCCGGGTCGACGGCGACATAGGCGATCGCCATGTCCGTGTTCTCGGCCAGCGGCAAGTGCACCGCGGCGACCCCGATGATCCTGCCGGCCCCGTCCCGTGCCGCGAAGCGCAGCGACCGCGTGTACGGCGTCTCCTCGTGGCCCACGAGCGCCCGTACCGGGCCCTCGATGAAGTCGCCATGGCCAAGGACCCCGGCCTGCGAGGACTCGACGAGCTCGACGGAGGCGATGTAGTCCCCGGCCCCGGGCGCGTCGAGCGACGGCGGGATGGGCAGCTCGGCGACGGTGAACCCGCGGGTGGCGGGGGCGGTGGTGTCCATGACGGTTCCTCGGCAAGGTAGGAGATGTGATTGAGATTTCTCAATCACACTTTAGACCCAGCCCGCGGAACCTGGCAATGGCCCCGGCGACAAAAAGCAGGGCCCGTTCCGCCGAAGCGGAACGGGCCCTGCCGGACCTGACCGGCCGTGCGGCCGGAGGGGGTCCTAGGCGCCGACGACCTTGGTCACGTTCGGGTCCACGGGGATGCCCGGGCCGAAGGTGGTGGAGACGGTGGCCTTCTGGATGTAGCGGCCCTTGGAAGCGGACGGCTTCAGGCGGAGCACTTCCTCCAGCGCCGCGGCGTAGTTCTCCGCGAGCTTGTCCTGCTCGAAGGAGACCTTGCCGATGATGAAGTGGAGGTTGGAGTGCTTGTCGACGCGGAAGTCGATCTTGCCGCCCTTGATGTCGTTGACGGCCTTGGCGACGTCCATGGTCACCGTGCCGACCTTCGGGTTCGGCATCAGGTTGCGGGGGCCGAGGACCTTGCCCAGGCGGCCGACCTTGCCCATGAGGTCCGGGGTCGCCACGGCGGCGTCGAAGTCGGTCCAGCCGCCCGCGATCTTCTCGATCAGGTCGTCGGAGCCGACGAAGTCGGCGCCGGCGGCGATCGCGGCCTCGGCCTTGTCGCCGTTCGCGAAGACCAGGACGCGGGCGGTCTTGCCCGTGCCGTGCGGGAGGTTCACCGTGCCGCGGACCATCTGGTCCGCCTTGCGCGGGTCGACGCCCAGGCGGAAGGCGACCTCGACGGTCGCGTCCGTCTTGGCGGAACCGGTCTCGCGGGCCAGGGCGATCGCCTCGACCGGGGTGTAGACCTTGTCGCCGTCGATCTTGGCGACGGCTGCCTCGTATGCTTTGCTGCGCTTTGCCATCTGCTTGTTCTCCTTATGCAGTCGTGGTCTCGTGGATCGCGCTCGACCCTGCCACTACGACGGCGGTGGCGCGCACCCTCGGTGCGTTTCGCCGTCGTTTCCTCTGGTTGGATTGCCTCCGGTGGGAGGCGGGGGTGGGTGTTAGCCCTCGACCGTGATGCCCATGGAGCGGGCGGTGCCGGCGATGATCTTGGCCGCGGCCTTGATGTCGTTGGCGTTGAGGTCTTCCATCTTGGTCGTCGCGATCTCCTCGACCTGCGCCTGGGTCAGCTTCGCCACCTTGTCGGTGTGCGGGGTGGCCGATCCCTTGGCGACGCCTGCGGCCTTCTTGATCAGCTCGGCTGCCGGCGGGGTCTTGGTGATGAAGGTGAAGGAGCGGTCTTCGTAGACCGTGATCTCCACGGGGATCACATTGCCGCGCTGCGCTTCGGTGGCGGCGTTGTAAGCCTTGCAGAACTCCATGATGTTGACACCGTGCTGACCAAGCGCGGGACCGATCGGCGGGGCCGGGTTGGCGGCACCTGCCTGGATCTGCAGCTTGATGAGGCCGGTGACCTTTTTCTTCGGGGCCATGTCGGGTCCTTCTTCTCATTGCGTTTCCCTGGGACACAGGAGCGTGCTCCAGGGGGTTGGCCGCCGTGGCGCGGCGGCCGGATCGCCGGCACCGGTAAAGCGGCCGGTGGAGGCGAGGTCTTGGGTGGCTACTGGATCTTGGTGACCTGGTTGAAGGACAGGGTCACCGGCGTCTCGCGCTCGAAGATCGAGACGAGGACCACCAGCTGCTGGGACTCCAGCTTGATCTCGGAGATCGTCGCCGGAAGGGTCTCGAACGGGCCGTCGTTGACGGTCACCGACTCGCCGACCGTGAAGTCGACGTTCACCTGGGTGATCGGAGCGCGGCCCGGCTTGGTGGACGCGGCCTGCTCCTCCGTGATGATCGTGTGCTCGAGCATCGAGAACACCTCGTCGAGGCTCAACGGCACCGGATCGTGGGCGTTGCCGACGAAGCCCGTCACGCCCGGGGTGTGGCGCACGGCGCCCCACGAGGCGTCGGTGAGCTCCATGCGCACGAGCACGTAGCCGGGAATGCGGACGCGGCGGACGATCTTGCGCGTCGTGTTCTTGATCTCCACGACCTCTTCCATCGGCACCTGGATCTCGTAGATGAAATCCTCCATGCCGAGGGTCTGGATGCGGGTCTCCAGGTTCACCTTCACGCGGTTCTCGTAGCCGGCGTAGGAGTGGATGACGTACCAGTCGCCCGGCTGGCGGCGCAGCTGGGTGCGGAACTCCTCCTTGGGGTCCACCTCCGGCGCGGCCTCGGCGCCTTCCGCGTCGTCCTCCCCGCCGAGCGCCTCGGCGTCGTCGTCTGCGGAGTCGGCGTAGTCGTCCGCCTCGTCCTGCCCGGCCTCCGCGTCGTCGCCGTCGGCTCCGGACACCACGTCCTCCGTGACGGCGTCCGCGGACGCGTCATCGCCGGAAACGACGGAATCGGCCGACGCCAGCTCGGCGTCGACCTCGGTGGCCTGGTCAGCGGACTCGCCGTTGACCTGCGCTTCGAGTTCCTTCTCGGACACTAGGGTTTCCTGCTTTCTTTGACGGTGACACCAGGGCGGTTCGCCGGGCGGCTCGGCCCGGCGGCTGACCTTACTGCTCCGGCGGATTCGTGAAGACGAAGATGGAGCCCTGGCCGAACACGAAGTCCAGAGCGGTGACGATCAGCATCACCACGATGACGAATCCCAGGACCATCAGGGTGTAGTTGACCAGTTCGCTGCGGGTCGGGGTGACGACCTTCTTCAGCTCGGCGACGACCTGGCGGAAGAACAGGAAGATGCGGGCGAAGAAGCCGCCCTTGTCCTTGGCGCCTTTCCGGTCCCGCGGTGCACCCTGCGGTTCGCCCGCAGCCGTTTCGGTCACTGTTCCTCGTTTCGCGTTTTCGCTTCTTGAAACAATCACGGTGCACCGCAGCCTGTCGGCCGCAACACACCGTGACGTGGATTTTGCCGAGCTTCTCACGGTGCGAACCGTGGGTTGCCACTGCGCAGGGCAGACAGGACTCGAACCTGCAACCTGCGGTTTTGGAGACCGCTGCGCTACCAATTGCGCCACTACCCTATGGATTGGAACCCGTTGTCCTGCGACGTGCCGGTGGGGGCGAGTGCGCAGTCCATCGAGGCGTATTCCAACACCGAGGAAACAGTCTACGCAATCCTGAAGCACAAGTCGAACCGGCGGCCGGGACGCAATCAGGTGATCGCGGCCCGCCTCGTGGCTAAGCTGGGAGGACGCGCCCACCCCACCCGTCAGGAAGCGAATCCATGTCCCGCATTTCCCGCCGCATCGGTTCCATCGCAGAATCCGCAACCCTCGCCGTCGACGCCAAGGCCAAGGCCCTCAAGGCGGCAGGCCGTCCCGTGATCGGCTTCGGCGCCGGCGAGCCGGACTTCCCGACGCCCGACTACGTGGTGGAGGCCGCCGTCGCCGCGGCCCGTGAACCGCGCTTCCACCGCTATTCCCCCGCGGCCGGCCTGCCCGAGCTCAAGGCCGCGATCGCCGAGAAGACGCTGCGCGATTCCGGCTACTCGATCGAGGCATCCCAGGTCCTCGTGACCAACGGCGGCAAGCAGGCCGTCTACAACGCGTTCGCGACGCTCCTGGATCCGGGCGACGAGGTCATCGTCCCCACGCCGTTCTGGACCACCTACCCGGAGGCCATCCGCCTCGCGGGCGGCGTGCCCGTCGAGGTCTTCGCCGGTCCGGAGCAGGGCTACCTCGTCACGGTCGAGCAGCTCGAGGCGGCCGTGACGGACCGCACCAAGGTGCTGCTGTTCGTCTCCCCGTCCAACCCCACCGGCGCCGTCTACACCCCGGAGCAGGTCGCCGAGATCGGACGCTGGGCCGCGGAGAAGGGCCTCTGGGTCGTCACCGACGAGATCTACGAGCACCTGACGTACGACGGCGCCGAGTTCACCTCGATCGCCACGGCCGCTCCCGAGCTCGGGGACCGCGTCGTGATCCTCAACGGTGTCGCCAAGACCTACGCCATGACCGGCTGGCGTGTGGGATGGATGGCCGGCCCGGCCGACGTCGTCAAGGCCGCCACGAACCTCCAGTCCCACGCGACCTCCAACGTCTCCAACGTGTCCCAGATGGCGGCCCTAGCCGCCGTCTCCGGTCCGCTCGACGCCGTGGCCGAGATGCGCGTCGCCTTCGACCGCCGCCGCCAGGCCATGGTCGCGGCCCTCAACGCGATCGACGGCGTCGAGTGCCCCGTCCCGCAAGGCGCCTTCTACGCCTACGCCGACGTGCGCGGCCTCCTGGGCCGTGAGATCGACGGCGTTCGTCCGGCCACCTCGGCGGAGCTCGCGGCCCTGATCCTGGACAAGGCCGAGGTCGCGATCGTTCCGGGCGAGGCGTTCGGCCCCTCCGGCTACGTCCGGCTCTCCTACGCGCTCGGCGACGCCGACCTCGCCGAGGGCGTCGGCCGGATCCAGGACCTCCTCGGCCGCGCCAAGTAGGCCCGGCGCCGTAGACCGGACGCCATAGCCCGGGCAGCGGCCGCCCGGGTCAACCGGCGAACCACGCGTCGACCTCCTCGACGGCCCGCTGCGGTTTCCGGAGCACCCACCGCGCCGGGATCCTGAGCAGGTGCCTCCGGGCGCGGCTCGCCGCGTTGCCCCGCCGGCGGTTGCGCGCCGGGGTCGACGCGGTCGAGGATCCGCCGGGCCGAGGACGAGCCGGGACCGAGGACCCGCTGACGCGCGTCGTCCATCGTGAAGAGGCCGCGGTTCACGGCCGACTCGACCGTCACGAGGGCCTCCAGTTCCGGCAGGCACCGCATGACCTGGCCGAGGACCTGCCCCACGGGGAGCACGTCGTCGAGGCGGGCGAGAAGATGCAGGACGACGGGCGGTGCCTCCGGCCACGGCCGCCGCGGCCTCGCCATCCGGGTCGCCACGTGCACGGATGCCCCCGGCCGCCAGATGGACAGCCCCATCGCCTCGGCAGCCGTGACGCAGGCGGGCGCTCCGCGCATCTCCCGAGCCACCACGCTGGCCCACGGCATGCCGGGGACGTAGAGGAGCCCGGACGGCGTCCGTTCGACGGCGGGTCCCAGAGGGGGCTCCTCCAGTGCACGCCATCCCACGCCGGCCGCCCGCAGCTCCCGGGCGCTGGCCGGCCTGCCCCACTCCTCCAGGACCGATTCGACGGATGGCCCCCCTCGTCGCGCCATGCCCCCACCCTGCCACCGGCTCCCTGCCCCGGGCGCGGCCAGCGGCCCCCTGTGGAGAACCGGAGCCTGGTTCCCGGTGCAGGGACCGCGGTGGAGGCCAAGTGCAGGGCGGCAGACCACGCGCGGGGCGCGCCTACAGGATCCGCCGGTCCACGGCCCAGCGGGTCAGCTCGTGACGGTTGGAGAGCTGGAGCTTGCGCAAGACGGAGGACACATGGGTCTCGACGGTCTTGACGGAGATGAACAGGTCCTTGGCCACTTCCTTGTAGCTGTAGCCGCGCGCGATGAGCCGCATGACCTCGAGTTCCCGCGCCGAGAGCAGATCCAGCTCGTCGTCGGCGCTCACCGCGGCGCTCGTGCCGAAGGCGTCCAGGACGAACCCGGCCAGCCGCGGCGAGAAGACGGCGTCTCCCCCGGCGATGCGCTCCACGGCGTCCGAGATCTCGCGTCCTGACGCCGACTTGGTGATGTAGCCGCGCGCGCCGGCGCGGATCACGGTCACGACGTCCTCCGCGGCATCGGAGACGCTCAAGGCCAGGAACCGCACGTCCCCCAGCATCCCGGCACACGCGGCCAGGACCTCCGCTCCCCCGCCCCCGCGCCCACCGGGCAGGTGCACGTCGAGGAGGACGACGGCGGGGCGCAGCTCGGTCACGGCGCGCACGGCCCCTTCGACCGTTCCGGCCTCGCCGACGACCTGGATGCGCTCGTCGAGGTCCGCCTTGAGCCCTGAGCGGAAGATGGCGTGGTCGTCGATGACGACCACCGGGATCGGGGTGCTGCTCATGGGGTGCCTGCCTTGTCTTCGGTTCCGTCGGGTTCGTGGGGCATGGACAGCCGGACCTCGGTGCCGTCCGGGGAGCTGCGGATCGCGGCGCTGCCGCCGTTGCGCTGCATCCGCCCGATGATCGATTCGCGGACGCCGAGCCGGTCCTCCCCGACGGCGTCGACGTCGAAGCCCCGCCCGCGGTCCCGGACGAACACGTCGACCCCGTCCGCGCGCGCCTCGACGTAGACGGACACGGTCCCCCCGGCGTGCTTGGCGGCGTTGAGCATGGCCTCGCGCGTCGCCTGCAGGAGCGCGTCGTGCCCCAGCAGCCCGGAGAGCCGGCCCACCACGACGACCTCGATCACGGCGTCGTGCGATTCCTCGAGCCGGGCCGCCTCGCCCCGCACGGCCTCGCCGATGTCGCCTTCGGCCGACGGCGCGTCCTGGTAGAGCCATTGGCGCAGCTCGCGTTCCTGGGCGCGGGCGAGCCGCAGGACCTGGGCCTCGTCCCCCGCGCGCTTCTGGATCAGGGCCAGGGTCTGCAGCACGGAATCGTGCAGGTGCGCGGCGATCTCGGCCCGCTCGGACGCGCGGATGCGGGAGGCACGCTCCGCGGCGTAGTCACGCCAGAACCCCAGGCCCCACGGCAGCAGGACCAGGACGACGCCGGCCAGGACGACGAGCGAGACGAGCGCCCCGGTCCACAGCGATTCGACGCTGACCGCGCCGGAGACGAGGAAGACGAGGCCGACGACGACGAGGCCGAGACCTCCCACGAGTCGCGCGACGCCGGCGGCCCCCTGGGCGCCCATGCTGCGCTTGAGCCCGTCGCGCCGCACCGTGTCGAGCTGCAGCCAGGCGATGATGGCCCCGGCGACGACGATGACGAGCGGCCAGAGCAGGTTCCAGGCGATCGCGAGCCCCTGCATCTGCGCCACGAGCAGGGCGCCGACGCCCAGGAGCGCGACGCCGAGCAGGACTTCCCGCGCGGCGGTCCGGCCGAAGGGTCCGGACGCGGCGCCCTGGGCACCCAGGCGTTCGGCGAGGCTCGTGCGCCTCCCGGCGCCGTCCCGCTCGGCGTCCTCGGCATTGGGCAGCAGGATCCACAGCCACGCGTAGAGCAGGAGCCCGGGCCCGAACACGGCGGCGACGGCCATGGCGATCCGGACCGGGCGCACCTCGAGGCCCAGGTGCCGCGCGATCCCCGCGCACACCCCGGCCACCAGGCGGGTCCCGCCACGGACCAGCGGCGGGCGGTCGATCGTCTCGGTCATGCCTCCATCCAAGCACGCCGGGCACGGGTTCAGGGGCCGGCTCAGGGGAGAACCCGTGGGGGCCCGGGGCACGTTCAGGGTCGGTTCAGGGTGGCCCCTCATGGCGGCGCGGGCGGCGGCTGGGAAGGATGGTGGGTATGGAAAACGCACCTGTTGAGAGTTCCTCCTTCCGCTGGGTCCGGGGGCTGGGCGTGAAGCGCAGCGAGGACCGCTGGCTTGGCGGCGTCGCGGCCGGCATCGGCCGCCGCTTCGGCATCGACCCCGTCCTGTCCCGCGGCATCGTGGTGGTGCTGGCGCTCTTCACGGGCATCGGCGTCCTCGCCTACGGCCTGGCCTGGGCGCTGCTGCCCGGTCCCGACGGCCGGATCCACGCCCAGGAAGCCGGCCGGGGTCGCTGGAGCGGGGGCATGACCGGCGCGCTCGTCGTCTCGGTCCTGGGCCTGTTCGGCTTCTCCGGCCCGTTCGAGCCCTGGGCCGCGTCCGGCTGGTACAGCTGGTGGGGCGGGGCCTTCTGGACCGCCGTCGTCGCCGCGCTGGTGATCTGGGCGATCGCGTCCTCGCGCTCCCGGAACGCCGGCAGTGCGGGGTACGACGCCGGGGCCCCCTTCCCCGCGCACGGCACCCCTCCCGACCCCGGGCGGGGCGACGCCCCGGGAGACGGTTCCGGCTCCCCCGGGGGCGACGCTTCCGGCAGCTACGCCTCCGACGCCTCCGGCGAGCGCCCCGGAGCGGAGCCCCATCCGTCTCCCGCCGGGGGCGCCACCGCCGGGTCCGACGACGCCCGCGGCCAGGCCACGGCGTCGTACCCCTTCGCCGACGGCGGGCACACCACCCCGATCACCACCCCCTTGAACGAAAGCGAGGCCGACATGGACCGGCCCCACGGATTCGCCTCCACTCCCGCCGGCGACGGCCCCACGGGCCGGGTCGACGGCGGCTCCTACTCCCCGACGCTGCCCCTCGGCGCGACGGCCTACGACGTCCCGCCCCCGCCGCCCGCGCCGGCCCCCCCGACGGGTCCGACGACTCCGGCGCTGTCCGGATCGACGACGGCGATCGTGCTGGGCCTGGCCGTCCTGGCCGCGGGCGGCACGGTGCTGGCCGAGCTGCTGGACCTGATCGACCTCGGCGGCAAGACGGCCGCGGTGGCCATGGCGGTAGCGCTCGTCATCCTCGGCGCCGGGCTCGTCGGCGCGGCGCTGCGGCGCCACACGGGGGGCGGGCTGACCGGCTGGGCCGTCGTCGCGCTCGTCCCGGCGCTCCTGATCGGGGGCATGACCGCCAACTCGGTGGTCCACCAGCGCGGCGTGTTCGGCGTGAACCTGCCCGTGGAGATCGAGGAGAACGGCAGCTACACCTACGTCTTCGCCAACAGCGACCTCGACCTCACGCACTACGGCCGGGAGCTCGAGCGCGACACGACCCTCGAAGTGGCCACGGTGTTCAGCAACGCCTCGATCACCGTTCCCGACAACATCCCCGTGGTCATCAAGGCGTCGAGCGCGTTCTACAACCTCGAGGTCCACCGTGCATCCGGCACCGTCCGCTACTCCGGGATCGGCAGCCAGGACAACATCCAGGTCAACCCAGAGGCCGAGGGCCCCACCTTGACCATCATCCTCAACGGCGCCTTCAACAGCGTCGAGGTCGACACCCAGGAGGTCACGCGATGAACGACTACACCAGCCCCGAGGACACCCAGCGGCAGGATCCGGGGCAGGAGGAGGTCCGGCTTCCGGTCGGGACGCTCGTGTTCGGGCTCGTCGTCGTCGCGATCGGCCTGCTGATGCTCGTCTCCCTGCTCTACAGCTTCACGCTGGACCCGGCCATCACGATCGTCTCGCTCGTCGTCGGCGCCGGGCTGCTGCTCGTCATCGGCGGCATCGCGAGCGGCCGGCGTCGACAGCGCGGCTGAGCCCCGCCCGAGCGGGGCGGCCGGCCCGCACCCCGCGGCCGGCCGCCCCGCACCCTTTTCCCCGACACCACCGACATGAAAGGCTGTCACCCATGGACTCCTTCTTCTCCACCCTCCGCTCCATCCCCTTCCGCCGCGGACCGCAGCGGATCCTCGGCGGAATCGCCGGGGGCATCGCCGCCAAGACCGGATGGGACGTGACGCTGGTCCGGATCGCGATCCTGTTGAGCTTCCTGCTCCCCTTCGTCGGGATCGCCACCTACCTCGTGGCCTGGCTGCTCCTGCCCTACCAGGACGGTTCCATCCCGCTCGAGAAGTTCATCGGCCAGCGCCCGTAGCACCCCGGCCACCCCTCACGCCGACCGCCCCGCGGGCCGCGCCACCGAAGCGCGGCCCGCGTGGCGTGGTCATGTGGTGGCCGTTACATCACACTGCTTGCTAGCATCGGGGCAGGGCCCAGCGTCGTGCTCACCACTTGGACCCCTGACGGGGCGAGCACCAGACGAAAGCTGAACACACCACATGCGCATCGGTATCCTCACCAGCGGCGGCGACTGCCCCGGCCTGAACGCGGTCATCCGCGGGGCCGTCCTGAACGGCATCAAGAGCTACGACCATGAGTTCGTCGGGTTCCTCGACGGCTGGCGCGGCGTCGTCGACGGCGACATCGTGGAGCTTCCCCGTCAGCGCGTCCGCGGCATCTCCAAGCAGGGCGGAACCATCATCGGCACGTCGCGCACCAACCCCTTCGAGGGCGAGAACGGCGGCCCGGACAACATCCGCGCGACCCTCGACCGCCTCGGCGTCGACGCCGTGATCGCGATCGGCGGCGAGGGCACCCTCGCGGCCGCGAAGCGTCTCACGGACGCCGGGCTTCCGATCATCGGCGTCCCGAAGACCATCGACAACGACCTCGACGCCACGGACTACACGTTCGGCTTCGACACCGCCGTCTCGATCGCGACCGAGGCGATCGACCGGTTGCGCACGACGGGCGAGTCCCACCACCGGTGCATGGTGGCCGAGGTCATGGGCCGCCACGTCGGCTGGATCGCGCTGCACTGCGGCATGGCCGCCGGCGCCCACGCGATCCTCATTCCGGAGCAGTCGGTGACCATGGAGCAGGTCAACGCGTGGGTCCTCGAGGCCCACGAGCGCGGCCGCGCACCGCTCGTCGTCGTCGCCGAGGGCTGGGTCCCGGAGGGCGCTGACGAGGCCTACTCGGACCGAGGCCTGGACGCCTTCGGCCGGCCGCGCCTGGGCGGGATCGGCGACCAGCTGGCGGAGCGGATCGAGTACGGCACGGGCATCGAGACCCGCGCGACGGTGCTGGGCCACATCCAGCGCGGAGGCGTCCCGACGGCCTACGACCGCGTCCTGGCCACCCGCCTCGGCATGGCCGCCGCCGACGCCGTCCAGGACAAGGCCTGGGGCAACATGGTGGCCCTGCGCGGCACCCACATCAACCGCGTCCCCTTCCAGGCCGCCCTGAACAACCTCAAGCGCGTCCCCCAGCACCGCTACGACGAGGCCGCGATCCTCTTCGGCTGAGCACCGCCGCGCGGAACGGCCGGGGCTAGGCTGGCGAGCATGGAACTGGAATCGGGAACCCGCGCGATCATCGCCCTGGCGTGGGCGCGCCGGCTGGGGCTGGCGGATTCGGCCCTGCAGGACGCGGCGCTCGGGGCAGCCGCGGAGCGGCTCACGGTGGAGTCGGACGACGGAACGGTGCGCTTCCTGCGGCTCCTGCGCGGCTCGGTGCTGTGCGCGCCGGCCTGGTTCCTGGAGGCGTCCGGGGCGTACGACGACGATGCCCTCGCCCAGGAGTCGGGGCTCGTGCAGCTCGTCCGCGCCCACGGCGGCAGCGACGGGACCCGCGGCATCGGCGAGGAGGCCCTGTACTACGTCGACGAGCCGCTCGACGTCGCCGAATCGGACACGACCGTGGTCTCCTTCGATCCCGCCCATGCCCACGAGCTCGAGGCCGCGTGCCCGCGGGACGATGTGTCCGGGATCGACCTCGCCCGGCGCGCCAGCACCTTCACCCTCCTGGCCGAGGAGGGCCACGCCCCGCTCGCGGGGGCCGGCTTCGACGTCTGGGAGGGCCTCATCGCGGACGTAGGGGTACTGACCGTGCCGCCGCTGCGCCGCCACGGCCTGGCCAGCTACATCGCGGCGGTGGCCGTGGACGAGGCGCTCTCCGAGGGCTACATCCCGCAGTGGCGGGCCGCCGTGAGCCACCGCGCCGCGCACCTGACCGCGGACGGATTGGGGTTCGTCCTCACGGGGTCGCTGACGCAAGCCAGGATCTGACCCGGAGCCGGGCCACCGGGACACGGGCCACCCGGGTCCCGCCCCGGCGTCGTCCGGCGGTTCCCGGCGTTGCTACCGCGGGCCGCGGAGGAAGCCCTGCTGGCGCCCGACGACCTGCCCGGCATCCGGGGCGACGACGATCTGCTGCGTCGCCGGATAGGAGTCGTCGCCGGAGCGGACGGTGAGTTCGGCGTCGGGGTCCGTGGACCTCTTGAGGACCGCGAGCGCGATCGGACCCGCCTCGTGGTGCAGCGCGGCGGACGTCAGGCGGCCGACGACCTTGCCGCCGAGGACCACCTCGCTGCCGGGCTCGGGCAGCGTGTGGAGGCTGCCGTCGAGGTCGAGGAAGACGAGGCGGCGCGGCGGGTGGCCCAGGTTGTGCACGCGCGCGACCGTTTCCTGGCCCTTGTAGCAGCCCTTGCTCAGATGCACGGCGGTGCGCAGCAGATCCAGTTCGTGCGGGATGGTCTTCTCGTCCGTGTCCACGCCCATGCGGGGCCGCCACGCGGCGATGCGCAGCGCCTCGACGGCCAGCGTCCCGGCGAGCGGCAGCCCCTGAACGGCGTCCTCGAGGCCGGCGGCGGGGACGAGGTACTCGAGCCACGTGCGCCCGGCCGCGGGATGCCCGCCGGTGGAATAGGCGTAGCCGCCGTCGCTGACGCCGGGCCACGGATCCCGCCAGACGGTGTTCCCGGCGAGGCCGGGCAGCTCGCGCGCTGAGCCGACGACGGCCCATTCCGCGCTCGCGTCGGCGACCTCGACGCGGAGCATGAACCGCATCGAGTCGAGCCAGGCGGCGAGCGGTGCCGCCTCGTCGCGCTCGACGACGAGCCACGTCGTCGCGCCGTCGTCGACGACGCGGCAGTCGTGCTCGATCCGGCCCTGCAGGTTCAGGAAGAGGGCCTCGGTGGACGCTCCCGGACTCAGCGAGGTGGTGGCCTGCGAGGAGAGCGTGTTGAGCCAGCCCAGGCGATCGGGCCCGGCGACCGTGACGACGCCGCGGTGGGACAGGTCCGCCACGGCCTCCCCGGCTTCGAGGCGGCGCTGTTCGGGAAGGGGCTCGCCGTAGTGCGCGGCGACGCCCGCGTCGGGCCCCGAGCCCTCGACGGCGCCGGGGCGGGACAGCAGCGGGGAGCGGCGGGACATCAGGAGCCCTTCTTGAGCGCCGCGGAGGCGTGGGCCTTGAGCCCGGACCCGTCGACGGCCACGTCCCAGCGCCAGAAGAGGTCGCCGTTGACGAGTCCGTAGATGCGGGTCGCGGAGGCGTAGTCCTTGGCGTTGGTCCCGCGCATCACGAGGTCGGTGGCGAGCTGGATCTTGGGGCCGGCGATCACGCCGTAGTAGAGCTCGCTCACCCCGCCCGGGTGCACCACGTTGACCTGCAGGTTGAACCCGCCCTCGGGATTGCGCAGCTTCTCGACGTCCTCGGCGTTGCGGAGGGCGGGGACGATCTCGGCCGGGACCATGCCGGGCCCGCCGTCGGAATCGACCTGCTGCCGGTCCAGCGACCAGAACCCCGTCTCGACGGTGAGCGGGCGGAGGCGCGCCCCGGATTCGTCGGTCAGCCAGCTCTCGGCCCGGTACTCGAGGTAGGGCAGGCCACGCTGGGTGAACTCGACGCGCTGGGCGAAGAAGGCGTCGTCGCCCTCACCCTCGCCTAGCCGACCGGTGCCTTCCCAGACGCCGAGCAGCCAGGACAGCGGAACGAGCTCGGGCGTGAGGTCCGTGGGGATGTCGATCGCCATGGATGCGGTCCCTGGGGCTACTTCTGGCCCTTGAACAGGCGGGATACCACGAGCCCGGCGAAGGCGGCCATGCCGATGCCCGCGACGACGAGGAGGCCGATGAAGAAGATTTCCAGAGCCAGGTAGTTATCATGCATGGCTCCATACTAGCCCGGGCTCCGTGCGGGCCCCGACCCGTGTGACGCGTCGCATGGGGACCGCCCGGCACCCCGCGCGTCAGCGCAGGACGAGCCGTTCGACGAAGTACAGGGGCGCGCCGGAGGCGAGGACGGGCAGGAGACCGGTCGCGATGGCGCCGGTCGTCGTGGACGGGCCGCCTTCCGAGACGACGAGTGCGCGGGCGCCGGCCACGACGACGCCCGCGACCGCGCCGACGACGACGGCGGGCCACAACCCGACGTCGGCCACGAGGATGCTCGCAGTGCCGGCGACGAGCGCCGCGACCACGAGGGCCAGGGGGCCCGTGATGCGGTCCGGCCAGCGGATCGACGAGACCAGGACGGCGGCGGCCAGGCCCAGCCCGGACAGCAGCATGAGTGAGGAGTTGGAGGCGTTCGGGGCCAAGCGGTCCGCCGCGACCCAGCCGGAGCCGAGGACCGCGACGAGGACGCCGGCCATCCCGCCGAGCGTGGACTCGAGGCGCTTGCGCTCGCCCGTGCCGCGCAACAACTGCACCATGAAGATGCCGAGCGTGCCGACGGCCGCACAGGAGGCCATCCAGAACATCGGCTGCGGCATCGGGGTCGAGGCGGCGAGCGTGGCGGCCGCGAGGCCGGACACGCCGATGACCCCGGACAGGGCCCAGGGCGCGGGCAGGTCCAGCAGGCGCGGCCAGCCGGCCGCGAAGACGAGCACGCCCACGGCCGCGACGAGCCAGACGGCCGGTCCGGAGACGGACGGCGTCCCGGCGTAGCTCGCGGCCACGAGCAGGGCGGTGGCAAGCAGGGCGGTCCCGGCGGTGGTCTTGGTCCTCACGCCTCCATCCTGCCCTATCGCCTCCCTGCCCGCTCCCCTGCCGGCCCCCGCCGCCCCTGACCGTCCCGGGCCGCGTCCCGGTGATGTCCCCCGGGATGTCCCCTGGATGTCACCGCGGTGTCCCGGCCGTAGCCCCGCGATGGCGCGCCGGTGGCGGGGATGTGTCCGTCCCGTGACGCGGCGGAACCTCCCGGAGGACGGTCCCGATCTATACTGGAGCAACCCCGGACCCAACGGCGAGCTTCGGTTCAAGAGGCCGTGAGGAGGCGCGGAATGGCCAGCATCATGCTCCTGACCAACGCAGCAGGACCGTCGATCGACGTGCTCCCGGCGTTGGAGCTGCTTTCCCACGAGGTGAGGATCTTCCCGGCGTCCGCGACGGCGCTCCTGGACGCCGAGCGCGCCGACGTCGTCATGGTCGACGCCCGCAAGGACCTCTCCGGCTCCCGTTCCCTGTGCCAGCTGCTGCGCACGACCGGCCTCTCGGCCCCCGTCATCCTGATCCTCACCGAGGGCGGCATGGCCGCGGTCTCCTCGCTCTGGCAGGCAGACGACGTGGTCCTGGACACCGCGGGCCCCGCCGAGGTCGAGGCGCGGCTGCGCCTGGCCACCGTCAAGCCGTCCGATTCCGGCGGCGACCCGTCGGAGATCCGCGCGGCCGGCGTCGTCATCGACGAGGCGAGCTACACCGCCAAGGTCCACGGCGAGCCCCTGAACCTGACCTACAAGGAGTTCGAGCTCCTGAAGTACCTCGCGCAGCATCCGGGCCGCGTCTTCACGCGCGACCAGCTCCTGCACGAGGTCTGGGGCTACGACTACTACGGCGGCACGCGCACCGTCGACGTCCACGTCCGGCGCCTGCGCGCCAAGCTCGGCGCGGACCACGAGCAACTCATCGGCACGGTCCGCAACGTCGGGTACCGCTTCGCGAACGCCCGCTCCGGCGCCGAGGAGGGCGCGGTCGTCGACGCGGGCTGAGCCCCGGCCCGCACTCCCCTTCGCCCGGCGCCCGGCGCTATGTTGGTTCCATGAGCGCCACGGAAAGCACCGACTGGACCATCACGACCCTGGCGGGCACGCCCGACGCCGATCTGCTGGGCCCGCTGCGGGCCCTCGCGGCCGCCGCCGAGGACTCCGACGGCAACCCCCCTTTGAGCGAGCAGACGCTCGTGGAGCTGGGGACCAATGACGACGCCGATGCCCTCTTGGGTGCCTACGCCTACCTCTCCGACGGCGAGGGGCGGGACTCGGCCGAGCTCGTCGGGCTCGCCGTCGCCGTCCACGCGCGCCCGGGCGCGTCCCACGGGACGCTCGAGCTCGTCGTGCATCCCGACTACCGCAACGACGGGATCGGCACGGGCCTCGTCGAGACGCTCGCGGCCCGCGTGGACCTCGGCGGCTACCAGGCCTGGTCCCACGGAAACCACGCCGGAGCGGCCCGGCTCGCCGAACGCCACGGCTTCGCCTCCGTCCGCGAGCTGTGGCGGATGCGGCTCGTGCACCACGAGGTCGTCGACGAGCCCCGTCTGCCCGACGGCGTCACGCTGCGCGCGTTCGTTCCCGGGCAGGACGAGGAGGCGTGGCTCGCGGCCAATGCCGCCGCCTTCGCCGACCACGCCGAGCAGGGCTCGCTGACGCGGCGCGACCTGCTGGCCCGCATGGACGAGGACTGGTTCGACCCGGCCGGCTTCCTGCTGGCGGTCGACGCCGGGGACCGGATCCTGGGATTCCACTGGACCAAGGTCCATCCCGCCGTGGCGAGCCGGACCACGGGCGAGCACTCCGCGATCGGCGAGGTGTACGTCGTCGGAGTCGTGCCGCAGGCCCAGGGCACCGGCCTGGGCAAGGCGCTGACCCTGGCCGGGATCCGGCACCTTCAGGAGCAGGGCCTCCAGGCCGTCATGCTCTACGTGGACGCGGACAACACGGCCGCGGTCGGCCTCTACCGGAAGCTCGGCTTCACGCGCTGGGACGTCGACGTCATGTATGCGCGGGCCGCCGTGGAGGCAGCCGGACCGGCGGCCTCCGGCGGGTAAAGTGAAACCCAACGCGACGCCGCGGGCCGCGCAGGCGCGGGCCCGCGGCGCCCACCCCCTTTTCCACTGCAAGCGATAAGGACCTGGCGATGAACACGCAGCCGGCAGCAGCACCTTCCTTTGGCGACAGCGACATGCCGTCGGCGCGCGCGACCCAGGACCGGATCGAGCTCCCCGAGTTCGAGCCGGCGCCCGGACCGGACGGCGACTTCACGCTGGAGCGCTTCCTCGACCGCGAGATCAGCTGGCTCGACTTCAACGCCCGTGTGCTCGAACTCGCCGAGGACGAAGACCTGTACCTGCTGGAGCGGGTGAACTTCCTGTCGATCTTCGCCTCCAACCTCGACGAGTTCTTCATGGTCCGCGTCGCCGGCCTGAAGCGCCGCATCGCGACGGGCCTCGCCGTCCCGTCGGCGGCCGGCGTGAGCCCGATCGACCAGCTCGAGAACATCCTCGCGAGCGCCCACCGCCTGCAGCAGCGCCACGCCCACGTCTTCGCCGAGCAGATCCGCCCGGCCCTCGCCGCCGAGCAGATCCTCATCACGCGCTGGGACGAGCTCGACGACGCCGCCAAGGCCGAGCTGCACCGCTGGTTCGTGGACCAGGTCTTCCCGATCCTCACGCCCCTCGCCGTGGACCCCGCCCACCCGTTCCCCTACATCTCCGGCCTGTCGCTGAACCTCGCCGTGATCGTGCGGAACCCCGTGAGCGGCAAGGAGCTCTTCGCCCGCCTGAAGGTGCCGGACGTTCTGCCCCGCCTGATCTCCGTGGACGGCCCCCGCGCCGGCAACACGGCCGGCCGGGTCGCCCGCTTCATCGCGCTCGAGGACGTCATCGCCGAGCACCTGGACCAGCTCTTCCCCGGCATGGAGGTCGCGGAGCACCACAGCTTCCGCGTGACCCGCAACGAGGACCTGGAGGTCGAGGAGGACGACGCCGAGAACCTCCTGCAGGCCCTCGAGAAGGAACTGCTGCGGCGCCGCTTCGGCCCGCCCGTCCGCCTCGAGGTCGCGAGCGACATCAACCCGGCCGTGCGCGCCCTGCTCGTGCGCGAGCTCGGGATCGAGGAGGACGAGGTCTTCGAGCTCCCCGCCCCGCTGGACCTGCGCGGCCTCGGAGCGATCTCGGGAATCGACCGCTCCGACCTGCACTACCCGAAGCAGCTGGCCCACACGAGCCGCTTCCTCAACGAGTCGGAGACCTCCAAGGCGGCCAACGTGTTCGCCGCGATGCGCCGCCGCGACATCCTCCTGCACCACCCCTACGATTCCTTCTCCACCTCCGTTCAGGCGTTCCTCGAGCAGGCCGCAAACGATCCCAAGGTCCAGGCCATCAAGCAGACGCTGTACCGTACCTCCGGGGACTCCCCGATCGTGGACGCGCTCATCGACGCCGCCGAGGCGGGCAAGCAGGTCCTGGCGCTCGTGGAGATCAAGGCCCGCTTCGACGAGCAGGCCAATATCTCCTGGGCCCGCAAGCTCGAGCAGGCCGGCGTCCACGTCGTCTACGGCATCGTGGGGCTCAAGACCCACAGCAAGCTCTCCCTCGTCATCCGCCGCGAGGGCGACAAGCTGCGCCGCTACTGCCACATCGGCACGGGCAACTACCACCCCCGCACGGCCCGCTACTACGAGGACCTGGGCCTGCTGACCACCGACGACCAGGTCGGCGAGGACCTCTCCCGCCTCTTCAACCAGCTCTCCGGCTACGCGCCGAAGTCCACCTTCAAGCGCCTCCTCGTGGCTCCGCGCTCGCTGCGCTCGGGCCTGATCGACCGGATCGAGCAGGAGATCGCCAACCGCCGGGCCGGGCTGGCCGGCCGCGTGGTCATCAAGGTCAACTCGATGGTCGACGAGGCCGTCATCGACGCCCTGTACCGCGCCTCGCAGGCCGGAGTGCAGGTCGACGTGATCGTGCGTGGCATCTGCGCCCTCCGCCCCGGCGTGCCCGGCCTGAGCGAGAACATCCGCGTCCGCTCGATCCTGGGCCGCTTCCTCGAACACTCCCGCGTCTTCGCGTTCGCCAACGCCGGGGACCCCGTCGTCTTCATCGGCTCCGCCGACATGATGCACCGCAACCTCGACCGCCGCGTCGAGGCCCTCGTGCGGCTCTCCAACCGGGAGGACATCCAGGACCTCGTCTCCCTGCTCGACCGCTACATGGACGATTCCACCGCGAGCTGGCATCTTGACCACGACGGCGTGTGGACGCGGCACAACCGCGGGCCGGACGGCGGGCAGCTTTCCGACGTGCAGAGCTGGCTGCTGGATTCGCGGCAGCGTCAGCGTGGGTCGGTCCGCCGCTGATGACGCTCGTCCACCGTTCCGCCGACGCGCCGGTCGCGGTCGGCGGCGAGATCGCCGTCGTCGCCGCGGGCGTGCTGCCGTGGCGGATCCGCGGCGGCGCCCTCGAGGTCCTGCTCATCCACCGCGAGCGCTACGACGACTGGTCCTGGCCCAAGGGCAAGCTCGACGACGGCGAGACCGTCCCCGAGTGCGCGGTCCGGGAGGTCTACGAGGAGATCGGCCTGCCGATCGTGCTCGGCATCCCGCTGCCCGCCATCCGCTACCCGGTCGCGTCCGGCGACAAGGTCGTCTACTACTGGGCGGCGGCCGCGGACGGGCACGTCCCCGTCCCGGACGGCAAGGAGGTCGACGCGGCGCGCTGGGTCGGACCCCGGCAGGCCCGCGAGATGCTCACGAATCCGAGCGACGCCGAACCCCTCGACGCACTGGAGGCCGCGCACCGGGACGGGGCGCTTGCAACGGTGCCGTTCGTCGTCGTCCGCCATGCCAAGGCCAAGCCCCGCTCCAGCTGGACCCAGGCGGAGGGCAAGCGCCCCCTCGCGGCGACGGGCCGGAGGCAGGCCGGCGCCGTGGCCAACCTGCTCGAGGCCTGGCGGCCCCGGAAGGTCGCGAGCAGCCCGTGGACCCGCTGCCTGCAGACCGTGGCCCCGTACGTGAACCGGCGCAACGGACGGGTCAAGCTCGTCGACGCGATCACCGAGCACGAGAGCAAGCGACGCCCCAAGAAGGCCCGCCGCGCGTTCGAGAAGCTCCTCGACAAGCGCGTGCCGACCGCCGTGTGCACGCACCGTCCCGTGCTGCCGAACGCCCTCGAGGTGCTCGCCTCCCGCGCGGGCAGGAAGCTCGCCGCGCACTTGCCGCAGGAGGACCCGTACCTGCGCCCCGGCGCCGTGATCGTGGCCCACCAGCTTCCCGGGCGCGGCGGACGCATCGTCTCGATCGAGGTCTTCGAGGCGTTCGAGGACTGACCCCTCCCGCGGACGCGTGACGCCGGCTCCTCGCATGGCTAGGCTCGAGGTGGAACGGCCGGCCTCGACGTCGAGCCCGGCCAGCGACGAAAGGGACACCAGATGAGCGCCACGGGTGCCGGGCAGCCGGAGAAGATCGTCCACGAAGGGCTGCGCCTGGAGCACGATCCGGACCGGGGGCGCTATGCCCTGTGGCACGGGCCCACCTACGTCGGCTTCCTCGGCTATGCGCGAGGCGAGGACGGCGTGCTGACCCTGCAGCACACCATCATCAACGAGGCGTACAGCCGGCGCGGCTATGCGCGGGCCCTCGTGACTCTCGTGCTCGATGGGCTCCGGGCCGACGGCGAGCGGATCGTCCCGGAGTGCAGCTACGTCCAGGACTACCTGCGCCGCTACCCGGAGTACGACGACCTCGTCGCGGGCTGACCCCGGCGTCGACCCCTTCCACTTTGTCTCAATGAATTGATACATTGAGACAAAGCCATCGCGGCACCGCGGCGCCCAGCAGGCGCCACGCCCGCGACGAACGGACCACAAGGGGCCCCGATGAACACCGATGCACAGGGACTGCGCCTCGACGAGCTCGCCAACGCGGCCTTCGGGATCGCACTGGGGGTGGCCCTGCTCTACGCGTTCCTCCGCTACCGGGCCAGGACGCCGCGCGGCGCCGACCCACGGGACAGCGCACGCAGCCACGCGTTCTGGACCGCCCTGATCGCGCTCTTCGCCTCCGGAACGGCCGGGCTCGCCGAGATGGGCTACCTGCCGGCGCCGGCCTACAGCGGCGGCTTCGACGAGCCGTTCACGATCGAATCCGTGGCCGCGCCGGGCCCCGGCGAGCTCGTCCTCGCTGCGGCGTCGCCGGGACTCTGGCTCGGGATCGTCTACGTCGTCGCGCAGTTCACGTGGCCCCGGCCGGCGGGCCGCGTCCGCACGGCCGCCCTCGAGGTGCGCCGCCCCGCCGATTTCCTCCCCCGCTTCCTGCCCGCCATGTTCGGCACCGTGTGGCTCGCCGCCGTCGCCGCGACGGCCTGGGCGTGGACCATGCCCGGCCGTTCCCCCGTCCCGCCCCGCCGCTTCATCGAGCGCGACGGCTCGGGCGCGATCACCTCCGAGGGCATCGATTCCGGCGCGGACGGCCTCCGGGCCGGCACGGAGTTCGCGCCGTGGCTCCTCCTGGGCCTCGTCCTCCTCGCGGCCGCCGTCGCCGTCTCGGTCCTCGTGGTTACCCGGCGCAGCCCCCTCGGCGCGCTGACCGCCGGGGACGACGCGACGCTGCGGACCATTTCCCTCAATCGCCTGCTGCGGACCGCCGTCCTCGTGGCCGGGGGCTTCTTTGCGGTCGCCGTCACCTACGGCGTCGCCGGCGTCCAGGGCGCCTTCCGCGACCGCTTCCACGCCGAACACGGCTACTACCCGGGCGACTACGTACGCGGTCTGGGGGACGACTCGCTCCCGGTGGACCTCCCCCTCGCCTGGGTCAACACCTTCCTGCCCGTCCTCGTCCTCGTCGTCGTGTTCCTCATGGCCGGCTGGTCCGCCCCGCGGCTCTCGCGCGGCCCCGGTGGCGGGCCCGGGGAGATGGATTCCGACGGCGGGGCCCGCGGCTCGGGAGCGTCGGGCGCCGGGACGTCGGCGCAGGCGCCCGACGACGTCGACCGCCCCGGGACGTTCGCCGCCGCCTCCCGGCTGTCCCGGCAGCTGCACCAACTGGGCTTGATGGCAGCCGCCTTCCTGCTCCTGCCGCTCGGGCTCGCGGCCTGGGCCGGGCCGGCCCCCGAACACGCCGCCGGCATCTCGCCCGACCTCGTCGCTGCCCTGCTGCCCTTCACGGCCTACGCGCTCGTCCTGCTCGCCGGCGAAGCGCTCGTGCGCCGCGGGCACACGCCCCGTGGCGGTCCGGCCCAGGCCCTCCGCACGTGGCGGTTCGCGCGGGTCCCCCTCGGCTTCGCCGCCGCCGGCCTGCTCGCCCTCGCGGCCGCCTCGGGGCTGACGCTCGCCGCGGGAGGACGCTCCGGCGTCGTCCTCTCCCTGCTCGTCGGCGCCACCGCCGCCGCGGCCCTGTCTGCCGCCACGGCGGCCGTCGCGCTTCGCCGCGCCCCGCTGGGCCGCGGCGACGCCGCCCAGGACCTCCGCCTGCGACGCCTGACGATCCACCGCGCGCTCCGTACGACGGCCGCCGCCCTGCTCGCCGGCGCCGGGCTGCTGCTCCTCCTGGATGCCGCCTTCTGGGCCGCATGGTTCACGCCGGGGTGGCACATCACCGACGTCCGGGAACTGCCGGACGGGATCCGGCGGATCGCCTACCTCACCGGTGGTGTCCTCCTGGCCTCGGCGGCCACGGCGTTCCTCTGGCCGAGCCGGGAGTGGCCGGCCGGCGAGCCGCCGGGGCTCCGGAGCGACGGCGGCCGCCACGGCTCGCCGGCCGCGGCGGCGGACAGCCACACGGACCCCGCCGCGGGACGCCCCTGATGTCCCGCACCGTCACCGTGGACCTCGGCGACGCCACCCCGCCCTACGAGCAGATCCGCCGCCAACTGGCCTCCATGATCGCCCTCGGCGAGCTGTCCGACGGCGCCCGGCTCCCCACGGTCCGTGCCCTCGCCGCCGACCTCGGCGTCGCCCCCGGGACCGTCAACCGCGCCTACAAGGAGCTCGAGTCCGCCGGGATGATCGCCTCCCGGCGACGCCTCGGAACCGTCGTCACCGCCGCCCGGCCCCCCGCGGCGCCCGGCGCGGAACTGCCGTCCGGCGTCGAACGCGCCCTCGAACTACTCGTCGAGCACGCGCGGAACGCAGGGCTCGACGACGAGTCCGTGCTCGAGCTCCTGCGCGGCCGGCTGCGGGACGGCGGGCGGACACCGCGGCTCGGCGACGCCTCCGACGCGCCGAGCCCCTAGGGTGGAACCATGCGCACCACGACCGGACCCGAACTCGCCCCCGGACGCCGGCGGCCCTGGGTGCCCTTCCTCGGTGCCACGGCCGTGTTCGCCGCGCTCGCTGTCTACGGGGCCTCCCTGTACGACGGCCTTCCGGAAACGGTCCCGACGCAATTCGGGGTCGGCGGCGAGGCCGACGCATGGGGCGAGAAATCGGTGGGGACCGTCTTCGGGCCGCTCATCGTCGGCGTGGGGCTGACCGTCCTGCTGGCCCTGCTCGCCTACATGGCGCCCGCCATGAGCCCGCCACCGAAGGACGCCACCGCGTGGACCGCCTACCGCCGCGAGGGCATGCTGCGTGGCACGGTCGCGGGCCTCGGGTGGACGTGTCTCTTCCTGGCCATGATCATGGGGGTCGTGATGTGGGCCACGTGGCATCCCGGCGCCACGGTCCCGACCTGGCCCCTGCTCCTGGGAACCTTCGCCATCATCGGCGGCGTGGTGGCCTGCTCCGTGCGCTACGAGCGCTGGTCCGAGCGGGCCGCCCGGGACGCGGGAGTGGTCCCCACCGGGGACGAGGTCGAGGACGACCGCAAGTGGATCGGCGGCGTCTTCTACAACGATCCGTCGGACCCGCACCTGCTGGTCCCCAAGCGCGAGGGCACCGGATACGGGCTGACCGTCAACGTCGGCAATAGGAAGGGGCGCGTCGCCGTCGTCGTGTTCCTCCTCCTCACGGTGGGTCCGCTCGTCCTGCTCCCGATCCTGCTGGGATAGCGTGCGAGCCCTGGGCCGTCCCGCGTCGGCAGGCGACTCCGGCGCCGATAGACTGGCCCGGTGACTATCGCCACCCCCTACGAGGACCTCCTGCGCGACGTGATGGCCCACGGCACCCCGAAGACGGACCGCACGGGCACCGGGACACGCAGCGTGTTCGGCCGTCAGCTCCGCTTCGACCTGTCCGAGTCCTTCCCGCTCATCACGACCAAGCGCGTGCATTTCAAGTCCGTCGCCGTGGAGCTGTTGTGGTTCCTGCGCGGGGATTCGAACGTCGCCTGGCTGCGCGAGCAGGGCGTGACCATCTGGGACGAATGGGCCGGCGAGGACGGCGAGCTCGGCCCGGTCTACGGCGTCCAGTGGCGCTCCTGGCCCACGCCGGACGGGGGACATATCGACCAGATCGCGCAGGTCGTCGAGTCGCTCAAGGACAACCCGGATTCGCGCCGGCACCTGGTCTCGGCCTGGAACGTCGCCGAGATCGCCAACATGGCCCTGCCCCCCTGCCACATGTTCTTCCAGTTCTACGTCGCGGACGGCAAGCTGTCGTGCCAGCTGTACCAGCGCAGCGCCGACATGTTCCTCGGCGTGCCCTTCAACATCGCCTCCTACGCCCTGCTGACCCACATGGTGGCGCAGCAGACCGGGCTCGAGGTCGGCGAGTTCGTGTGGACGGGCGGCGACGTACACATCTACGACAACCACGTGGAGCAGGTCACCGAGCAGCTCTCCCGCGAGCCGTACGCGGGCCCGCAGCTGCGCATCAAGCGCGTTCCCGAGTCGATCTTCGACTACGCCTTCGAGGACTTCGAGGTCCTCGGCTACCAGCACCACCCCACCATCAAGGCCCCGGTGGCCGTATGAGCGGGGCACACTCGGCCCAGGGCCGTGATGCGGGGACGACGCCGGACGGCTCGTCCGGGCGCGCCCGCATCGGCATGATCTGGGCCCAGGCGGGGGACGGCGTGATCGGCGACGCCGGGACCATGCCGTGGTCCCTGCCGGAGGACATGGCCCACTTCAAGCGCACCACGCTCGGCCACCCGGTCATCATGGGGCGTCGGACCTGGGAGTCGATCCCGCCCCGCTTCCGCCCCTTCGCCGGCCGGACGAACATCGTGCTGACGTCCGACGAGTCCACCGCGGCCGAGGTGCGGGAAGCGGGCGGCATCGTCGTCGGCTCCCCCGAAGCGGCACTCGACGCCGCCCGGGCCGCCGAGGGATCGGACGAGATCTGGGTCTGCGGCGGCGGCCAGGTCTACGCCACCTTCGAGCCGTTGGCCGACACCATCGTGGTCACCGTGATCAATGCCGAAATCCCCGGCGACACGACGGCCCCCCGGCTCGGGGACGGATGGAAGCGCACCCTCGCGGATCCCGACGACGGGTGGCTGACGTCCAAGACCGCGTTGGAATACCGAATCGAACTCTGGGAGAAGACCCTGTGAAGGATGCCTTGAAGGCGCTGTCCGCCCGTCCCGAGCTGTTGTTCCTGATCGGCTACATGCTGTTCCCGGTGGTCGCGCTGGTCTTCGCGGCGTTGGGGCTGTGGATGATCCTCACCGGCCAGCGCGTCGGCGGATTGGTGGTCCTCCTCCTCGTGACCCAGGTGTTCGTCCTGGGGGCGTTCTGGGCGATCAGCCAGCGGCGCAAGGCCCTGGACGCCGAACGGGAGGGACGCGAACGCGGCGTCGACAGCTGACGAGGACCTGCAGGCCGAAGCGGGCTGCGCGACTGACGCGCGGCTCTTCGACCCGAGGGTGATCCCAGGGGCCGGTGCTGGATGTTTCCAGCGCCGGCCCTGCCGGTGACGTAACCGACTGCGAAGCGTCAGCGGTCAGCCCTACCATGGAAGGCATGACTTCCTCCGTTGGCTTCGTCGGCTATCGCGGCATGGTCGGCTCCGTCCTGATGCACCGACTGCAGGACGAGGGCGATTTCGCCGGCATCGACCCCGTGTTCTTCTCCACGTCCAACGCGGGCGGCCCTGCGCCGTCGTTCGCCGAGGGCGCCGGACCACTCAAGGACGCCTACGACGTCGACGAGCTCGCCAAGCTGCCGATCATCGTGACCGCGCAGGGCGGGGACTACACCAAGGCCGTCCACCCGAGGCTCCGCGCGGCCGGCTGGGACGGACTCTGGATCGACGCCGCCTCCGCGCTGCGCATGAACGACGACTCGATCATCGTGCTGGATCCCGTCAACCGCGACGTGATCGACACCGGCCTGGCGAACGGCACCCGCGACTTCGTCGGCGGCAACTGCACGGTGTCCTGCATGCTCATGGGCCTCGGCGGACTGTTCCGCAACGGGCTGGTCGAGTGGGGCACCGCCATGACCTACCAGGCGGCCTCCGGTGGCGGCGCCCGCCACATGCGCGAGCTGCTGACCCAGTTCGGCGACATCAACGCCCACGTCGCAGACGACCTCTCCGATCCGGCGTCGGCGATCCTGGAGATCGACCGCAAGGTCCTGGCCGCCCAGCGCGGCGGGCTCGACGCCACCCAGTTCGGCGTGCCGCTGGCCGGATCGCTCATCCCGTGGATCGACGCGGACCTCGGCAACGGCCAGTCCAAGGAGGAATGGAAAGCCGGGGTGGAGACCAACAAGATCCTCGGCACCTCCAACGGCGACCGGGTCGTCATGGACGGGCTGTGCGTCCGGATCGGCGCCATGCGGTCCCACTCGCAGGCGTTGACCCTGAAGCTGAAGGAAGACCTCTCCGTCGAGGAGATCGAGCGCCTCCTGGCCGCGGACAACGAGTGGGCTAAGGTCGTCCCGAACACCAAGGACGCGACCGTCGACGCCCTCACGCCGGTCGCCGCGTCCGGAACCCTGGACATCCCCGTCGGCCGCATCCGCAAGCTCGAGATGGGCCCCGAGTACATCTCCGCCTTCACGGTCGGCGACCAGCTCCTCTGGGGTGCGGCGGAACCGCTGCGCCGCATGCTGCTGATCGCGCTCGGCCGCCTCTAGCGCTCCTCCGGAAGGCCACGCACCGAGGACGACGCCGGGGCCCCGCCTGACGCGCGGACGGCCGCCTGCGCGACCCCTCGCGGGCGCTGGATGGGCGCCCGCCCCGAGCTCGATCGGCGCTGGGGCCCTCAGTTCTCCCGGCGGACCCGCAGGACGTCCTCGGCCGCGGTGTCGAAGAGCCGTTGCAGCTGCTCGAGCCGGGCGTCGTCGATGTCGCCCGCGGCGTGGGCCTTCTTGCCGTGGTCCAGGAGCCGCTTGGCCTCCTTGAGGTTGGCTTCCGCCAAGTCAAGCGCGTGTTCAAGACTGGTCGAATGTTCCATGACCCCATCTTGCTCCCGCCCCCACCGGAAAGTCCACGATGTGCCCGCGCCCGACGCCGAGACGTTACCGCCCGGCGGTGGTGCCCTACAGCGGGCAACGGCCGGCAGGCCCATCGCTCGGGGCACCGCGGCCCTACCCCTCGAGGATCCTTCGGTGCTCGCGCATCCTCGCTTCGAAGGCCCGTGCCCGCGCCGTCCCCCACTCCCCCGGGAACGGCTCGGCGGCGCCGGGCGCCCAGGTCGCCACGGCCCGGCCGCCCGCGACGACCACGCGCTTGAACACCCCGTTCCCGCCCGGCACCACGCGATCGGCATGGACCGGATCGCGCACGGCGCCGCGGTCCCGGTAGCCCAGCAGCAGCTCGTCGAAACCGGGCAGCGCCAGGACCGAACGGGCTCCCGGACCGTTCGGATCCGCGCGCAGCGTCTGGGCGGTCCGGGGATCCATCCAGTAGTCGGTGCCGTCCCATCGCCGGCACGCCAGCAGGGGCGCGGCCTCCGCGATCATCGCCCGCACGGTCCCGAGCGGCAACCCCAGCCACCACGCGAGGTCCCGTTCGGTGGCCGGCCCGTGGCTGCGGAAGTAGTCCAGCGCCAGGCGGGCTGGTCCGGGGAGCACGGCCCCGGCGTCGTGCGGGTCCACGGCGCCCGGATCAACGGCGCCCGGGCTCCGGGCGGCCCCGGGGACCCACTCGCGGTACGGCACGAACAGCTGCGCGTGCCCCGTCCCCGGCGCCGGCGGCCCCTGGATCAGGATCCTGCGGGCGCACAACAGGAACAGCAGGTGTACGCCGCGCTGGGCCCCGGTCGCCTGCCCCGGCATCCTCGAACGCCGCGAAGAGTGCCGCGCGCGTCGCCCCGCCGGCGGCCGTGCGCAGGGCCAGGGGTACGATGCCGGACACGTCGCCTTCCGTGATGCCCAGCTGCCGGTGCCGAGCGGCCGCGGCGGCCTCCCATGCGGGCGGCCGTGACGTCCAGGAGCGCGTCGACGCGGTCCGTCGCCACGAGCATCAGGGTGCCGCGGGCGCCCCACGTGCGCACGATCCGGCCCTCGGAGAGGGCATCCCGCACCCCTGACAGCCCGAGTCCGGGCTGGCGCACGCCGAGCGCCCAGGACGCCTGGCCGAGGTCCTGGGCCTGCATCATCCCCATCCAGCGCACCGTCGCCGCGGCGTCGTCCTGCCGGCCGAAGCCGGGCAGCAGCCCCTGGTCGGCCAGCCGGGCGCGGGCGATGCCGTGGGGTCCGGGCTCGCGGGCGTCCACGGCTGCGTCCCCGCCTACAAGGCGCAGTTGATGAGCAGCGACTCGCTGTGCAGCTCGATCCCGAACCGCTCGCTGACGCCGTCGCGGACCGCGCGGGCCACGGCGAGCAGATCGGAGGCGCCGGCGCCCCCGCGGTTGGTCACGGCGAGCGTGTGCTTCGTGGACAGCGATGCCCGTCCGCCGGCGAGGTCCTCGCCCGGCGTGCCCGGAAGCCCGAAGCCCTTGGGGAAGCCGGCGCGGTCGATCAGCCAGGCTGCGGAGAGCTTGACGAGGCCGTCGCCGCCGGCCGGATACCGGGGGGCGTCGTCGGGCAGGGTTCCGGCCGCGGCGGCGTCGACGACGGGGTTGGTGAAGAAGGAGCCGCTGCTGAACGTGTCGCGGTCCGCGGGGTCGAGGACCATGCCCTTGCCGGCCCGCAGGCGCAGCACCTCCCGCCGCACGTCGACGGCCGGGGCCCGCTCCCCCGGCGCGCGGCCGAGCGCCCGGGCGAGCTCGGCGTAGGCCAGCGGCGCGCCCAGCTCGCCGAGCGCGAGCTGGAAGGACACGGCGAGGACCACGTAGCGGGGCGAGCCGTTGACCGTGGTGCGCTTGAGCAGCGAGTCGCGGTAGCCGAAGCCGAGGTCCGCCGCGGCGAAGGACTTCACGCGCCCGGCCTCGCGGTCCCACGTCGTGACGCGGGAGATGGTCTGGGAGACGTCGGCGCCGTAGGCTCCGACGTTCTGCACGGGCGTGGCGCCCGTGGACCCGGGGATGCCGGAGAGGGCCTCGAGGCCCGTCAGGCCGCGGGAGAGCGTGTGCTGGACGACTTCGTCCCACGGGTGGCCGGCCTCGACGGTGACGACCGCTCCGGCGCAGGCCGCGGAGTCGTCGTCGACGGTGATCCCCCGGCTCGTGATCCGCAGGACGGTCCCGGCGAAGCCCGCGTCGTCGACCACCAGGTTGGAGCCGCCGCCGACGATCAGCAGGGGCGTCCGGGAGGCGTCCGCTTCCTGCACGACGGTGGTGATCTCCTCGCGCGTGGAGGCCTCGACGAGCCGGTCGGCCGGGCCGCCGACCGCGTTGGTGGTGAGTTCGGAAAGCAGCGTCTGGGTCACCGCTCCAGCCTACTGGCAGCCGCGGCCGGACGGGCCGCGCCGGCGATGGTGAAGGACACCACGACGAGCACCGCGGGCAGCAGCAGGGCGTTGAGCAGGCCGATCTGGTCCGCGAGCAGCCCCAGGAGCGGCGGCCCGCACAGGAACGCGCCATAGCCGAGCGTCGAGACGACGGAGACGCGGGCCGCGGCGTGGCGGGGGTCGTCGGCCGCCGCCGTCATGGCCACCGGGAAGGTCAGCGCCACGCCGAGGCCCCACAACGCGAGGCCCGCGAAGCCGACCGCGACCGTGGGGCCGAAGACGAAGAGCAGGAGGCCGGCGAACGCGGTGACGGCGCTCAGCCGCATGACGGCGACGCGGCCCAGGCGCTCGATCACGCGGCCGCCGAGCAGCCGGGCGGTCATCATGGCGGTCACGAAGACGCCGTAGCCGAGCGCGCCGACCGAATCCGCGGTGCCGTAGCCGTCAGCGAGGGCGAGGGCCACCCAGTCGCCCGCGGCGCCCTCGGCGAGCGCCATGCCGAGGACCATGATGCCCAGGAGCACGGTCCGGCCCTCGCGCCACGCGCGCCCCATGGCGGCGCGGCCGCCGACGGAGGCCCCCGTGCTGGAGGTGCTCGTGACCGGCGGGGCGACGATCTCGAGGGCTCCCGTGTGGGTCGAGACGGACTGGGGCGCCGGGGCCGCTCCCGGGCGGGCGTCCGGGCGGAAGGTCCGCGAGGCCCACCAGACGAGGGCGACGACGCCGAGGCCTGAGGCGCTGAAGTGCCAGCCGACGGGCAGGAGCAGGGCGGCACACGCCGCCCCGATCCCGGCACCGACGACCGTGCCGACGCTGAAGAAGCCGTGCAGCACGGGCATGACGACGCGGCCGAGCGCGGCCTCCATGGCCGCTCCCTGCACGTTGGACGCGACGTTCCACACGGCCGTGCCGGCCCCGAGGAGCGCGAGCGCTGTGCCGGTGACGGGCACGCTGTTCAGCACGGTGGAGCCGAAACCGGCCAGGAGCAGGGCCGCCCCCACCAGGGTGGCACCGTACTTGATGGCGTTTCCGGAGCCCAGGCGCAGGACGATCAGCCCGGACAGGGAGACCGTGATGAAGGATCCCAGCGTCAGGCAGAGCAGCAGCAGGCCCACCTCGCCGTGGCTGAGGCCCAGGTCGTCGCGCACCGTGGGCAGGCGCGAGACGAGCGTCGAGACGACGATTCCGGAGGCGAAATACGCGGACATGACGCCGTTGCGCCACGCCACGACGGCCGCATCGCTTCTGGAGGTCAGAACCGCACCACGGCCTGCGCCTTGACCAGCACCTTCTGCCCCCCGGCGGTCACGGTGAGGTCCACCCGGGCGGTGCGGGCCTCGGCGTCGAGCGCCCCGATGGCGCCGGAGACGGTGATCTCGGTGCCCGGGGCGTCCGCGGGGTTGCTGCCGTCCGGGTCCTCGACGACGACGGGCTTGGTGAAGCGCGTCTGGTAGTCGACGACGGCGGCCGGGTCCCCGCACCAGTCGACGACGAGCTGCACGGCGGCGCCCATCGTGAACATGCCGTGGGCGATGACGCCGGGGAGGCCGACCTGTTCGGCGAAGCGCCCGTTCCAGTGGATGGGATTGAAGTCGCCGCTCGCCCCGGCGTAGCGGACCAGGTCGGCGCGGTTCACGGCGACGACGGCCTCGCCGATGCCCTGACCGGCCTCGAGGGTGGAGAAGTCGATGGCGGTCATGTCCTAGTCCTCTCCCCGCACGAGCAGCGAGGACACCGTGGTGGCCACGGGCTCGCCGGCGGTCGTGGCGATCTCGGCGCGGGTCGTGATCATGGCCCCGCCGCCCATGGCGCGGACCTGGTCGACGTGCAGCTCGGTGACGAGCTCGTCGCCGGCCACGATGGGGCGGTGGTGGGTGAAGCGCTGGTCGGCGTGGACGACGCGGGAGAAGTCGATCCCGGACTCCGGGTCCTCGATGAGCTGCGCGTCGGCGCGCTGGGCGATGATGACGGCGAAGGTCGGCGGGGCGACGACGTCGGCGTGGCCGAGCGCGGCGGCCGCGGCCGGGTCGCTGTGGGCCGGGTGGATCGCCTTGACGGCGGCCGCGAACTCGCGGATCTTCTCGCGTCCGACGACGTACGGCTCGCCGGCCGGGTAGCTGCGCCCCTTCAGGGCGGGGTTGATGCTCATGGCGGTCCTCGGGATTCTTCGGTGGTGGGCCTGCCTCCAACCCTAGGCCACCGCCCCGCCTGTCCCCTAGCCGCGACGACCCGCGTTGACCGCCCCGCCGCGTGCCATATGATGAATTCGTCATACCGCGAAGGGAACCCGATGAAGCTCGCCCCCGGCCAGGCCCCGTTGTACGAGGTCAAGGCCAACCTCTTCAAGGCGCTCGCCCATCCGGCCCGCATCCGCGCGCTCGAGCTCCTGAGCGCCGATCCGGCCGGAACGCTCACGGTCTCGGAGCTCCTCGAGCGCATCGAGATCGAGCCGAGCCACCTCTCCCAGCACCTGCGCGTCCTCCGCCGCCACCGCGTGGTGGTCTCGGAGCGCCGCGGCAGCCACGTGCACTACGCGCTGGCCCATCCCGGGGTCGCCGAGCTGCTGGCGATCGCCCGCCGCTTCCTCCTGGACTCCCTCGAGGCGGAGGAGGCGGAGCGGGCCGCGGCCCTCCTGGGCGCCCCGGAGCTCCCAGGAGGGCACGACGCCGGAGCCCCGGCCCCGGGGGCCGGCGCGGCCCGGAGAACGGGGGCTGCGGAGACCGGCAGGGCGTGGCCGGCGGACGCGGCCGGCCCCCGGCCGGCGGGGGCCGCGGGATGAGCTGGGCGGGGGCTGCGGCGTCCTACGCGGGCCGCTTCCTGCCGCGGCGCGACGACTACGCGGAGCTGGGCACCTCCTGGCGGCCCGATGTCGCCGCCGGCCTCACGGTCGGCATCGTCGCACTGCCGCTCGCGCTCGCCTTCGGCGTCTCCTCCGGCGTCGGCGCCGCGGCCGGGCTCGTCACGGCCGTCGTCGCCGGGATCGTCGCGGCCGTGTTCGGCGGCTCCCACGTCCAGGTCTCCGGCCCCACGGGCGCGATGGCCGTCATCCTCGCCCCGATCGTCGCCGTGCACGGCGCCTCGAGCGTGGCCCTGCTGAGCCTCATGGCCGGCCTCGTCGTCCTCGCGCTGGGGCTGAGCCGGCTCGGCCGCGCCGTCGCGTTCATCCCCTGGCCCGTCGTGGAGGGCTTCACGCTCGGCATCGGCGCCATCATCTTCCTGCAGCAGGTCCCGCTCGCCACCGGCACGCAGGTTGAGGCGGGGCAGAACACGGCCGTCGCCGCGTGGCACGCGGTCGCCGGCGCGCAGTGGCCGGAGGCCGGACTGGGGCTCGCGCTCGTGGTCGGCGTCGCCGCCGTCATGCTGCTGCTCCCCCGCCTGCACCCCGCGCTCCCGGCGAGCCTCATCGCCGTCGTCCTGGCCACCCTCGTCGCGGAGGCCGCCGCCCTGCCGGTGGCCCGCATCGGAGCGCTCCCGGACTCCCTGCCCGCCCCGGGCCTTCCCGCCGTCACTTCGCAACTGCTCTCCGAGCTCGCCGGTCCCGCCCTCGCGATCGCCGCGCTCGCCGCGATCGAATCGCTGCTCTCCGCCCGCGTCGCCGCAGGCCTCGCCGGCCCCTCCGGTGCCACGACGGGCCCGTACGATCCCGACCGCGAGCTCGCCGGCCAGGGCCTCGCCTCGATCGCCTCGGGGCTCTTCGGCGGCATGCCGGCCACCGGGGCGATCGCCCGCACGGCCGTCAACGTCCGCAGCGGCGCGAGGACCCGCGCCTCGGCGATCGTGCACGCGCTGCTGCTGCTCGTCGTCGTCTACGCCGCCGCGCCGCTCGTGTCCAGGATCCCGCTCGCCGCGCTCGCCGGGATCCTCATGGTCACCGCGACCCGCATGGTCTCCCGGCACACGGCCGCCTCCATCCTGCGCTCCTCGCGCGCCGACGCCGCCCTCTTCGTGGTGACCGCGTTCATCACGGTGGCGTTCGACCTCATCGAGGCGATCCAGATCGGCGTCCTCGTCGCCGCGTTCTTCGCGCTGCGCTCCGTGGCGCGGCTCTCGGGCGTCGCACGGGAGGAGATCGGCGGGGAACCTGTGCCCGGCGATGAGAGGATCGCGGTCTTCCGGCTCGAGGGCTCGATGTTCTTCGGCGCCGCCGAGCGGATCCTGCAGGAGATCTCCAGCGTGCGCGGCGTCGAAGTCGTGGTGCTGCGGCTGTCCCACCTGCGGATGCTGGACGCGACGGGTGCCCACACGCTCGCCGAGATCATCGGCATCCTGGAGCGGCGCGGGATCACCGTACTCATCAAGGGGATCAAACCCGAGCACGTGCGGCTCGCGGACACGGTAGGCGTCGTGCGGGCCCTGCGCCACTACAAGCACCGCTTCGACGAGCTGCCGCCCGCGATCGAGCACGCGCGCTCGCACGTGCGGCGCAACGCGGAAGCGCGGGAGGGCGGGGACGCGTAGGAGTTCCGGACGGACACGACGCCGGGGCGGCCGGGCGCCGTCGTCGCGCCCCGCGCCACGGAGGCGGGCGCTCAACAGCGGGGCGGCCAGGCGCCCGCTTCCGCCGCCGGACCGCCTAACGCCGGGGCGTGGGCGGGTTGTCCCTGCGGAAGGTCTTCACATCGCGGCCGCGGACCACGAGCCCGACGACGTGCAGGACCACGCCGGTCAGCAGGATCCCGACGGCGGTGTACATGAGGGAGCGGTTCCCGCCGGCCGCGCCCACGACGGCCAGGACGATCCCCAGCAGCGACAGGGACATGGAGGCCACGACGAGCTTCTTGTACAGCGGGGAGGCGGCGTCCCACGGGGTCGTGATCATGCCGTCCATCCTATCGGCGCGCGGCGCCGGCCCCGCACTCCTGGTCTGGTCTGCAGATCCTGCAGTGCACCACGGCCCCGGGCCCTCAGGATCTGCAGACCAGAGCGGGCGTTCTGGACTCGCGGGCTAGAAAAGGGAGTCCTGCACGGCCGGGGCCTCGCTCGCGGCCCGCGTCCAGGAGATGCGCCGGCCCTTGAGCACGGAGGCGTCCGCGACGAACGGCGCCGCCAGGCCGTCGAGACCGAGTTGGAGGCCCTGGCCGATGACGCCGGTGACCGTGAAACCGTGGGTCCCGCCGTCGAGGCGGTGCGGATAGGCGTGCTGTCGCCCCGCGCCCCACGCCGCCACGACGGGTTCCGCGGCCGACGGCAGGATCCAGTCCTCGTCGAACGGCGCCGCCTCGATGCCCGCGTCGGCGAGGACGCCGGCCAGGAACTCCCGGACCCGTGCGGTCCTCTCGCGGTGCGCGGCGGCCAGCGCCCCGGCGTCGTACTCCGCCCCGGCGGCCGAGGCGAGCCCCGCCGCCTTGCCCGCGGCGCGCACCGCCTGGCCGAGCCCGCACTCCCGCGTGACCGCGTCCTCGAGGACCCGCACCGTGCGCCCGTCGGCGGCGAGCGCCACGTAGCTTGCCACGACGGCGCCCTGCTCGGCGAGGCGGCGCCACTTGCCCGGCGCGGCCGCCGTCCCGACCTTCGCCGCGCCGTGGGCGAAGCCGGCGACGTAGAGCCAATGCGGCTGCATGAGGTAGTCGCGCAGCCCCGGCGGGGCCTGGCCCGAACGGTGGAAATCATGGATGAGCCGGGTCTGATCGCGGCCGAAGCACGGGCCGCACTGGGTGCCGCGCTCCGCCGCCGCGCCCGTCGGACAGGGGTGGTGCGTGCGCTCGGTGCGGGACTCGACGCTCGTGTGGCCGAGGCACCAGCGGCCCGGCCCCACCGTGAAGGCGAGCCGCGTGCCGGGCTCGAGCACGACGGAGTGGTCGGTGCCGTCCGCCCCGGACAGGGCGAGGCGCGGCGCGCCGTCCTGCGCCGGCCACGAGAGGCCGGCGCAGAGCAGCTGCTCAGACACGCGGCCCGTTGAGCCCGGAGGAGACGGCGGCCGCGGCCTCGAGCCACGCGTGGCGCGTGGCCGGGCGCAGCGCCTCAAAGCGGATCTGGCCCTTCACGAGCGACGGGTCGTACGGCACCGTGACGACCGCCCGGGCGAGCCGGCGGAAGCCGTAGGCGATCCGGCCCAGCTGCTCCCGGCTGCCGCGCTGCTCGTGCTGGCTCACGACCACGACGGCGTTGCGGGCCAGCTCCGCGTAGTGCCCGCCGCGCTGAGCGAGCGCCTCGAGCAGCAGGGCACCGGCCTCCGCGTGCTCCTCCACCGTGGTGCTCGCGATGACGAGCTGGTCCGTGTGGTCGATCATCCGCATCCAGCGCTCCGCCGACTCGTCGTTTCCGGAGTCGATCACCGTGAGGGCGAAGTAGTTGGAGACGGCGGCATGGAGGACGTCGAAGTCCTTGGCGGTCAGGTGCTGCTCCGACGCCAACAGCGTAGGGTCCGTCCGCAGCACGCTGAAGCGGTCCTCCGTCTGGTAGTGGACGAACCCGTCCATGCGCTGCTCGCCGGCCGGGGCGTGCGCGAGCTCGGAGGCGGAGGCCAGCAGATCCATCGCATGCGCCTCGTGCCCGCCCTGGACGGTGCGCCAGCCCAGGGTGCCGCGGGTGCCGTTGTTGTCCCACGCGAGCACCGGCTGGCCCAGGTTGCGGCCGAACGCGGCCGCGAGGAGGACGGCCGTCGGCGTCTTATTGGCGCCGCCCTTGCCGTTGACCACCGAGATGGTGCGCGGCCGGTCCAGGCGGGCCCCGACCTGGCGCCTCCACGTGCGCTGCTGGCGCTCGCGCTCGGAGGGCTTGACGTCGAAGCCGAGACGGGCCAGCACGCCGCGCAGCCCCTGCTCCGGCGGCAGGTCGACGTCGTCGCCCTGGCGCAGGAACGTTTCGCGCTCGGTCAACGCCGGGTTCAGCTCGCGCAGTGCCCGGCGCCGGGCCTCGGGGCTGCCCAGGGTGTCGGCGGCGGGCGCGGCCGGACCGGTCGTGCCCGCGGGTGCGGGCGCGGACGGCACGGGGTCCGCGGCGGGCGGCCGTGCGGCGTCGTCGTCGGGCTGCCGCTGCGCGGCGGGCGGCTCGATCGCAGACTCGAGCGGAGCCCCGGCCGCCGTGTCGGCGTCGGCGGGGACGACCCGGCCCTGGGGCTCGAGGTCACCGTCCTCGGGGCGGCTCTCAGCGACGTCGTCGAACTCGTCGACGGCCTCCGGATCGGGCTCGACGGCCGTCCGGGCCTGCCGCAGCCGCTCGGCGGCCTCCGCGGCCCGACGCTCCTCCTCGGCGGCCTGGCGCGCGCGCCGCAGCTCCGCCCGCGTCGGAAATTCCCGGCTCGGTTCCCCCACGGCCATCAGTCCTGTTCCCTCCAGCAGTCAACACACGTCGTTCGATGCGCGGCACACACCTGCACCAGCTTAGGCGCTGAAGCGCCGGCAGAAGGCCCGCCGGGCAGCCTCCAACGCAAAGGATCCCCGGCACGGGGCCGGGGATCCTTGTTCTGTAGCGGTGCCGGGACTCGATCCCGGGACCTCACGATTATGAGTCGTGCGCTCTAACCAGCTGAGCTACACCGCCACGAATGGAAAGGGCCCGCCCCGCGTCGGGCTCTCTTGCGAGGCGACACGGACGCGGGCCTTCCATTCAGAGCCCCCCACGGGAATCGATCCCGTGACCTCAGTCTTACCAAGACTGCGCTCTACCACTGAGCTAGGGGGGCAACGGAGAAAAACTCTACCAGCATTTCGGCGCTGCACAAAAACCAAAACCGCCCCTTGTGGCCCGTGCCATAGGGGGTCCCAGCGGGCCCCGGATCGGGAGCGGCGCGGCGCGGGGATCCGGCGCCACAGGGCGGCCAGACCCTGCGCGGCGCGGAGGGAGGATCACTCGTTGCGCCACAGCATGATCCGGGCCAGCGGACGCCACTTCGGACGGAAGGCGTAGACGCAGGCCAGCCGCAACGAGGCCGACGCCGTATAGGCCTCGAGCCGCCCCGGATCCGCGCCCACCGCGTCCGACACGGAGAGCACGTGACGCCGCGCGGCGGCGGCCTCGCCGGCGTGCAGCGAGCCCTGGTCGACGCGCAGCACGAGGTGGGCCAGAAGGTTGCCGAGGTCGAGCTCACGCTCGGCGAGCGCGGCCGTGTCGAAGTCCAGCAGGCCGATCCGCCCGGTCGCCGCGTCGTAGAGCAACTGGCGCTCGTGCAGGTCGCGGTGGCAGGGAACGAGGGGCGCGGCGGCCCCGTCCTCGGCCAGTTGGCCCACAACCGACTCGACCCGGCGCTCCAGGTGCGCCCGTTCCGCGGCGTCGAGGCCGAGCGGGTCGAAGGCGGCCAGGTGCCCCGCCCAGTCGCGCAGCACGCCCGCCTCGCGCCGCGCGTCGTGCACGGCGAAGCCGCCGGGGGCCCGCTCGCCCAGGAGCCGGGGCCACGCCTGTGCCCAGGCGCCCCACGCGGCGTCCCATGCCCCGCTGCCCGCGAGGGCCGACAGCTCGCGGCCGGGCAGGGCGCTGAACACGACGTGCCCGCCGCCGTGGCCGAGCACGCGCGGCGCGCCGAGCCCCGCCCGGGCGGCGAGTCCCGCCATGGTGTCGGAGACCCGGGCGACGGCGGGCGCCTTCCCCGGGCGCAACAGCTTCCGGTAGACGGTGCCTCCCGGTTCCGCCCCGGCCGCGGCCGCGGAGCCAGCCCTTGCCCCGGCCCCGGCGCCCGGCCCGGCGTCGGCCCGTGGCCCGGCAGCGGTCTCGCGCAGGACCGCGCGGCGTCCCCAGCGGTGCACGAGCAGCCGGGCGCCGGTACCGGGGGCGGCCAAACGGGGGCCGCCCGGGGCCGGGCGCAGGCGCGGGTCCTCGCCCGCGGGCAGGACCTCGATCCGGCCGTCCCGCACGCGGCCCGCGCGCAGGCGTCCTGCCGCGTCGGCCGCGTCGAACAAGAGCGTCCCGTCGGGGCGGGGCCAGGAACGGTCGACCTCGAGCACCTCCCCGGCCACCCGGACGCTGGAGGGCAGCGCGCCGGTCCGCAGGCCCGTACGCGCGCCCGGCCCCGTCCCGCCAGAGCCCGTCCGGGGGTTCACCGCAGCCCCGCCGTCGCCGCGAGGCGGACCCGGTCCACGACCTGTTCGGCCCAGTCCGCCCGGTTCTCCCGGAAGGGCTCGACGGCCCTCAGGAGCACGTGCAGTCCCGTCCAGGCGCGGAACGCACCGACCGCGGGCCGCAAGCGGGGAGCGCCCGCGCCATAGGCGGCGAGCAGTTCCTCCGACCGCTCCGTCCCGCGGCCGGCGAGGAGCTCGGACGCCGCGAAGCAGCCCAGGTCCCATCCGGCCGGCCCCAGTGCGATCCGGTCCAGGTCGATGAACCGGATCCCGTCCGGCCCGAGCAGGACCTGGTCCGCGGAGAAGTCTCCATGGACCACGCCGTGCGTGGACCTGTGCGCGGACCCGTCGTGGCGGGCGGCGGCGTCGAGCAGCGCCCGCGCGATCCGCCCCGCGGCCTCCCCCGCGCCGGGGACTACGGTGGAGACGGCGCGGACGGCGGCCGCGGCGCGCGCGGCGGGGTCGACGTGCCGGAACGGGTGGACGGCGCTGCGGTGCAGCCGGGCGAGGGCCTCGGCCGCCGCGTGGCACGTCCCCTCGTCGGGCCCGGCGCCCTCCCCGGCCCAGTCTCCCCAGCCGTAGTGCGGATAGACGAGGGTCCTCGGGTCGGCGGATTCCCGGGGGACGAGGACGGGCACCCCCTCCCGGTGCAGCCCCGCCACGAGCTGGGCCAGGGTGGCGCCGGCGCCGCCGTGCGAGCCGTGCGGTGCCGCGGCGGTCTTGGCGACCGCCCGCTGCTCCACCCCGGCGAGGACGCCCGGCGGCAGCTCCAGGACGAGCCGGCGCCACGGGTTGTAGTTCAGGACGTGCCCGCGGGGCCCGCCTCCGGCCTCGAGGAGCCCGGCCGCCTTGAGCGCGCGGTGCAGCCTCTTGTCCTCGCCGACGGGACCGGCCAGGAGCACGTGGCCGGGGGCTCCAGGGACCTCGAGCATCGGCAGCTCGAGGCCGCGGCGCGCGGCGTGGTGGCGCAGCTTCCCGGCCTTCGCGGCGGCCCGGGGCGAGAAGCCGGCGATCCAGCGCGGACCGCCGGGGCCGTGGACGCGTCCGACGACGGAGCGGCCGGGCTTGTAGCGCAAGTGGTCGACTGGATGGCCGTCCGTGAGCGGGTCGAGGATCCCGCCGCCCGGGGCCTCGTCGAGGATCAGGCGCACGGCGGGCAGCAGGTGGGCACCGGCGGGGGCGCGACGCACGACGTCGACGCTCATCGCCCGCCTCCTTCCCGCACGGACTGCCGGGGAATCCCCGCGGGTGCCACCGCAGCCTCAGCCGCGGGCTCAGCCGCGGCGCACGCGGGCACCGCTGCGGCACCCGGGGGCTCCGCCCCGTCGTCGTCCTCCCGCTGCCGCGCCACCCACTCGGAGAAGCGGCCGTCGCCGTCGGACAGCAACTGCTCCGGGGAGCCGTCGAGGACGATCCGCCCGCGCTCCATCCACAGGATCCGGTCCGCGGCCAGGGCGGTCGCGGCATCGTGGGTGATGCTGACCGTGGTGCGCCCCTCCGCGAGGCGCTCGAGGGCGTCCAGGACGTGGCCCGCGGACTCGGGATCGAGCCCCGTCGTGGCCTCGTCGAGCACCACGACGGCCGAGTCGCGCAGCATGGCGCGGGCGATCGCGATCCGCTGCCGCTGCCCGCCGGACAGGGTGCCGCCGCGCTCGCCGACGTGGGTGTCGTAGGCGTCGGGGAACTCGTGGATGAAGTCGTGGGCGTGGGCGCGCCGGGCGGCGTCCATGATCTCCTCCTCGCCGGCGTCGAGCCGGCCGTAGCGGATGTTGTCGCGGATCGTCCCGTTGAACAGGACCGATTCCTGGGGCACGAGTCCCACGAGGGAGCGCAGCGAGGACAGCGTGATGCGGCGCAGGTCCAGCCCGTCGAGCGCCACGGTCCCGGCGCTCGGCTCCAGCAGGCGGTTCAGCAGCAGGGACAACGTGGACTTGCCCGAGCCGGACGGGCCGATCACGGCGACCTTCTGCCCGGCGGGGATCACGAGGTCCACGCCCCGCAGCACGTCCTCGCCGCCGGCGTACCCGGCGCGCACGCCGCGCAGCTCGATCCGCCCGTCGGCGCGGGCCAGGCCGCGCGATCCCGGGCCGTCGGCGATGGTGACGGGCACGTCGAGGAGGTCCGCCACGCGCTCGCCGGACGCGGCCGCGCGGGCGATCCGTCCCGTGTACTTGGCCATGTCCCGCAGCGGCTTCATGGCCGTCTTGAGGTAGGTCAGGAAGATGACCAGGTCGCCCGGCGTCATGCCGCCGTCGAGGACGCGCCAGCCGCCGCCGAACAGGACCGCGGCGGTCGCGAAGCCGACGATCACGTCGGTGCGGCGCTCGAGCCCGGCCGCGAGCCGCTTGGCCTTGACGCCGTCCTTGAGGGTCTTCTGGTTCGAGCCTGCGAAGCGGCCCTCGAGCTCGCGCTCGAGCCCGTAGGCGTGGACCACGCGCATGGCGCCGAGGCTCTCCTGGGCGATGTTCGCGAGCTGGCCCTCGCCCTTGCGCGTCTTGCGGGACGCGCCCGTGATGCTGGAGGTGCTGCCGCGGGACAACAGGGCGTAGGCGGCCGCGGCCACGACGACGACGAGCGCGAGCAGCGGGTCGAGCCAGAACATCACCCCGGCCATCGCGAGGAGCGTGACGACGTTGGCCAGCAGCGGCAGCCCCGCGGTCACGGCGACCTCCTGCAGCTTGCCGACGTCGCCGACGAGGCGCTGTACCGTGTCGCCCGTCCGGGAGCCTGCATGGAACGTGCCGGGCAGGGCCTGGACATGGGCGAACACGCGCTGGCGCAGGGACGTCGCGACGCGGGAGCCGGCGAGCGCGAACGCGATCGTGGACAGGTAGTTGCACAGGGCCCGCAGCCCGACGACCACGACGACCGCCGCAGCGCAGGCCGCGAGGAGCTGCACCGTGGCGCCGGCGATCCCGTCGCCGAGGTCCGCCCCGAGGCTGCGCGTGACGGCATCGACCACGAACTTCACGGGCCACGGTTCGAGGACGCGGAAGGCGACCTCGAACAAGAGGGCCACGACGCCTCCGGCCATCAGACGGCCGTTGCCGCCCACGTGCGGGCGGAGGATGGCGAGGGTGCGGCGGAAGGCGCGGGGCTTGTCCGCCCCGCCCTTCCCGGGGGCCGGGGGCGCCTCGCGTGTAGGGTCCGGCGCCTCCGGCGTTCCGGGGCCGGACGACGCCGGGGCCCGGCCGAGGGTGGTCCCGGCGGCATCGCGCCGGGGTGCTTCGGTGCTCATGCGGAGACCTCCTCGTCGACGATGCGCGGCGCCGCGGCCGGGAACGGATCGAGCCCGTCGAGGATGCGGTCCAGCACGCGGTCCCAGCCGTGGTGCTCCACGGCCTCGGCGCGGGCGGCCCGGGCCATCCCCTCCCGACGCGCAGGGTCGGCGGCCAGGGCGTCGAGCGCGGCGGCGAGGGCACCGGCGTCGGACGGCTCCACGAGCACCCCGGTGCGGCCGTCGTCGACGATGCCCGGCACCTGCCCGACGCGGCTGCCGACGACGGGCAGCCCCGCCGCGAGGTACTCGTAGATCTTCAGCGGCGAGAAGTAGGACTCGGCCTCGCTCGCTGCCGGGTAGGGGGCGGCCGCGAGCTCGGCGTCGCCGAGCAGCGGCCCGATCCGCTCCGGGGCGACGGCGCCCGTGAACTCGACGCGGCCCGCGGCGGCGGGACCGAGCGCCGCGGCCCGGTCCTCGAGCGCCCCGCGCAGGGGGCCGTCGCCGACGATCCGCAGGCGCCAGCGGCCGGCCGAAGCGGCCACGGCGTCGATCAGCGTCTCCACGCCGTGCCACGGCTTGAGCGTGCCGACGAAGACGACGGTCGGCACCGCGGACGGCGCGGTCCCGGTTCCGGGGCGGATCCGGTCCGTGTTGACGCCGTTGGCGACGACGCGGACGCGGTCGGCGGCCCCGGCCGGCGCGTGGCCGCGCGCCCAGTCGGCGACCGCGCCGGAGACGCAGACGGTCCGCACGGCCGCCCCGATCTGGGCGCGGGCGACCTCGAGGGCCCGGCCCTCGTGGTGGAGCTCGCGGTGCCGGCGCTGCTCGTCGATGAGCGGCGCGTTGACCTCGAGGATCCCCGGAACGCCTTGGCCGCCGAGCTCGGCGAGGACCGTGCTGAAGAGGCTGTAGCGCTCGTAGACGAGGTCGGCGCCGTCGTCAGCGATCCTGCGGGCGGCCTCCCTGGAGGCCCGGATCTGGGCCAGCTCCCGCTCGGCGGCGGGGCCGCGGCCGAGCCGGCGCTCCACGACGCGCAGCCCGTCGAGGTCCGCCGGCGGTGCGCCGCCGGTCCGCGCGCAGTACAGGGTCACGGCCGCGCCGCGGGCCCGCAGGGCGCGGACGACCTCCTGGACGTGGACGGAGGCGCCCTTGGACCCGAACACGGGGATGCCCGGATCGAGGCACACGTAGGCGACGCGCAGGCCGTCGAGGTCGCGCGGCGGCACGTCCGCGCGGCGTTCGCCGCCCGCCGGCCGCGCCGTCCGCCCCGCCACGGCAGGTCCGCGGTGGACCGCGGGGTCCGCGGCGTTGACCGCGGCGACAGGGCCGGCCGTGTCCTCGAGGCGGGCCAGGGCGCGCGCCTGCCGCGCGGAGTCGAAGCGCTCCTCGATCAAGGCCCGTGCGGACCGGGCCAGGCCGACGCGGTCGAAGTCCCCTCCGGCCGCGGCCTCCAGGGCCTCGGCCAGGGCCGGCACGTCTCCGGGCTCGAGCAGGACGCCCGTGGCCGGGCCGGCCGCGCCGTGGCGCCCGGGCACCGCGCCCAGGGCGGGACCGGCGTCGGCCACCCCTCCCGGAACTCCCGGAGCCCCTGGGTGGACCGCTTCCGGGATGCCCGTGACCGAGGTCGCGATGCAGGGCACGCCCATGGCCATGGCCTCGAGCAGGACGGTCGGCAGCCCGTCGGCATTGCCGTCGGCGCCCACGACGCACGGGGCGGCGAAGACGTCCGCCCACTCGAGGAGCGAGCGCACCTCGGCCTGCGTGCACGCGCCGAGCAGCTCGGCCCTCACGCTCCCGGCCAGCCGGGCCGCGCGGCTCCTCAGCCCGTCCTCGAGCTCGCCCTCTCCCGCGATGCGCAGCTCGGCGGGAACCCCGCGGCGTCCCAGCTCCGCGACGGCGTCGAGCAGCTGGGCGAAGCCCTTCTTCTCCACGAGCCGGCCGACCGCGGCGATCCGCAGCGGTCCCCGGACGGGCCGCGGCTCCGTGAACGGGAAGCGCTCGAGCTCCAGCCCGTTGTACAAGAGGTGGACCTTGTCGACGTGCTCCGGATAGGCCGCGGCCAGGTGCTCGAGGTTGTAGCGGCTGATCGTCACCACGTGGTGCGCCCGGCCGAGCATCCGGCCGAGCCGCCCCGCGTCGACCGACTCGTGGAAGAGGTCCTTCGCGTGCGTCGTCACCGAGAACTGGATCCCCGACATCAGCGACGCGAGCTCGGCCGTCCTGCCCGCGAGCGAGGCGAAGTGCGCGTGCAGGTGCGTGATGCCCGAGCGGACCGCGGCGGTCGCGAGGGCCGCCGCCTGGTGGACCTCGTCGGCGTCGTACCCCGACAGCTCCGGAAGCAGTCGGGCGAAACGGGCGTCGAAGCCCGGCACCGTCGCCGAGGCCTCCGCGAGCACCGCCCACCCCTCGGTGAGCTTGCGTGCCCGCGCCACGAAGCGCACGGGAGCCTTGACGCGGGCCAGCTCCGGGTGGAACCGCGTGTCGCTCGTGGGGCGCAGCGCGAAGACCTCCAGCTGCTCTCCCGCGGCCTCGCGGGCCAGGAGCTCGGTCACGATGAACGTCTCGGAGAAGCGCGGGTACACCTTGACGACGTAGCCCGTGCGGTGTGCGGTATCAGGCCGTTGCATGGAGGGGTTCCTTTCCGGTGGGGGCCAGCCGGGCCGCGGAGCGCGCGTCGGCGGCCGCGAGGCGGGCGGCGTGGGAGGCGACGGCGGCGAGGCCGTCGAGGTCGAGCCGGGATCGCGCCGCGTGCTGTGCGGCGGGGACGCCCGGCGTCGTCCCCTCCGGGAAGGCCGCTGCGACGGCGGCGGGCCGGGCCCGGGAAACGGCGGGCCCCGGCGTCGTACTCTCGGGGGGAACGGGCGCGACGGCGGCGGCGAACCAGGAGGCGAGCGCCTCCGGCGTCGCGTCCCCGGCGCGCAGGAGGTCGACGGCGCCGCTGCCGGCCAGGGCCGACGCCCGGATGAGCTGCTCGCGGCGCGGCTCCTCGCGCGGGACGACGAGGGCCGGCGTGCCCGAGCCGAGGACCTCGCAGACGGTGTTGTAGCCGCCCATCACGACGACCGCCGCGGCCGCCTCGACATAGCCGAGCCCGTCCGGCACGGAATCGACGACGCGCGTGCCCGGAGCGGCCAGCGCCTGGACGCGGCGGCGCGCGGCCGGCGGCATCTGCGGGCCCGTGACCACGAGGTGCCGGTACCCGTCCGGGATCGACGCCGCGGCCGCCGCGGCGGTCAGCGCGAAGCCGTCCGAGCCGCCGCCGACCATCGTCACGAGGAACGGCCGCTCCGTCTCGGGCGGCGACGCGCCGTGGCGTCCGAGGGACAGGTACCCGGTGAAGCGGAGCAGATCCGCGAGGTCGGGCGGGATCTCGCCGCTCGCCAGGGGATCGTGGGCCGCGGGATCGCCGTAGACCCAGAGTTCGTCGAACACGGTGCGGATTCGGTCCACGCCGATGCGGGCCCACTCCGCGGCGGCCGTCTGGGGATCGTCGAGGACCTCGCGCAGGCCGAGCACAACGCGGCAGTCCGGGTTCTCGCGGCGAAGCCTCGCGAGCGGGGCGTCGAGCTCCCCGTCGACGCCGAACGCGTGGCGGTCGACGATCATCACGTGCGGGCGGAAGGCGCCCAGCGTCCCGTCGATGAGGGAGGAACGGACGTCCATGAGGCGCCCCATCCCGACGTTGAGCGTGCGGGGCGCGTAGCGGCCGCGGCTCTTGCGGATGCCGGGCATGACCACCCAGTCCCAGCCCTCGGGGCAGGCGTACGACGTCGCGCTCCGCTCGCCCGTGATGAGCAGCCCCGAGACGCGGCGGCCCGTCGCGGCGGGGAGCCGGTCCGCGAGCGCGTGGGCGATGGCCAGGTTCCGGCGCGTGTGCCCCAGCCCCACCGAATCGTGGGAGTACAGGACCACCCTCAAGCCCGGTCCGTGCGGGTCCATGTCCATCGCTGAGCCATCCTCTCAAGCACCCCGGCCGTCCGGGACGCCCCGGCGGGGCGTCCATCCAGCCTGTGGGCCGGACATGAGCCGGACATGAAGGCCCGATGAGAGAGCTCTCATGTGGGCGGTCCGGGGGTCAGCGGGGACGGCCGAGGCCGGGCACCCTCGATGGGTGCCCGGCCTCGTGTGCCTGGTCGGCGGCGGACGCCGCCGTCGTCGTCGTGCCTAGTAGCTGCGGCTGCGGCCGCCCTCGAAGCCCCGCGAGGAGCTGCGCGGCTTGCGCGAGCCGCCGAAGCCGCCGCGGTCGCCACCGGTGCCGCGGTCCTTGCGGAAGCCGCCGCGGTCTCCGCCGAACTCGCGGTCGCCACGGTCTCCGCCGCGCTCGCCGCCACGGCCCGAGTCGAAGCCACGGTCCTTGCGGTAGCCGCCACGGCCGCCGGCGTAGCCGCCGCCCTCGCGGTCGCTGCGCGGCTTGCGCCCGGAATCGAGCTCGAGGTTGATCAGCTCGCCGCCGATCCGCGTGCGGGACAGGGCCTGCCACTGGTCCTGGCTCAGCTCGGCCGGGAGCTCGACGAGGGTGTGGTCGGCGCGGATGTCGATCCCGCCGATCTGGGCGGAGCTGAAGCCGCCCTCGTTCGCCAGGGCGCCGACGATCGAGCCCGGCATCACGCGCTGGCGGCGGCCGACGGCGATGCGGTACGTCGCGTTGCCCTCGGTCAGCGGGCGGGACGGGCCGCGGGAGCCGAAGCCGTCCTTGGCGCCCTTGGACATGCGGGCCTGCTTGGCCGGCGGCACCGGGAGCTCCTCGAGGAGCAGCGGGCGGCCGCCCTGGGCCATGTGCGCCAGCGCCGCGGCGATCTCGACCGCCGTGACGTCGTGGTCGGCCTCGTACTTCTCCACGAGCCCGCGGAAGACGGTCAGGTCCTCGGCGGAAAGGGTCTCGGTGATCCGCTCGGCGAACTTCTCGAGGCGCTTGTCATTGACGGACTCGACGCTCGGAAGGTGCATGAGCTCGACCGGCTGGCGCGTGGCCTTCTCGATCGCGCGCAGCAGGTACTTCTCGCGCGGGGTCATGAACAGGATCGCGTCGCCGGTGCGGCCGGCACGGCCCGTGCGGCCGATGCGGTGCACGTAGGACTCGGTGTCGTGCGGGATGTCGTAGTTCACGACGTGGCTGATGCGCTCCACGTCGAGGCCGCGGGCGGCGACGTCGGTCGCGACGAGGATGTCGATCTTGCCGGCGCGGAGGTTCTCGACGGTGCGCTCACGCTGCTGCTGCGGGATGTCGCCGTTGATCGCGGCGGCGCGGAATCCGCGGGACTTGAGCTTGTCGGCGAGGTCCTCGGTGGCCATCTTGGTGCGCACGAACGCGATGACGCCGTCGAACTCCTCGGCCTCGAGGATGCGGGTCAGGGCATCGAGCTTGTGCGGGCCCATGACCTGGACGTAGCGCTGGCGGATGTTCTTGCCCGTGGTGGTCTTGGACTTGACCGAGACCTCCTGCGGATCGCGCAGGTACTGCTTCGCGATGCGGCGGATCGAGGACGGCATGGTGGCGGAGAAGAGGGCGACCTGCTTCTCTTCCGGGGTGGCCTCGAGGATCTTGTCGACCTCCTCGGCGAAGCCCATGCGCAGCATCTCGTCGGCCTCGTCCAGGACCACGTACTGCAGGCCGGAGAGGTCGAGGGAGCCCTTGTTGATGTGGTCGATCACGCGGCCGGGCGTGCCGACGACGACCTGGGCGCCGCGGCGCAGGCCGTTGAGCTGGGGGCCGTACGGGGAGCCGCCGTAGACGGGCAGGACGGTGAAGTCGCCCATGTGCTTGGCGTAGGAGGTGAAGGCCTCGGCGACCTGGAGCGCGAGCTCGCGGGTCGGGGCGAGGACCAGGACCTGGGTGTTGCGGGCGGGGCCGTTGAGGTCCGCGAGCTCGGCCATCTTGGACAGGGCCGGAATGGCGAACGCGGCGGTCTTGCCGGTGCCGGTCTGGGCCAGGCCCACGACGTCGCGGCCGGAGAGCAGCAGCGGGATGGTGGCGGCCTGGATCGGGGACGGCTTCTCGTAGCCGACGTCGGTCAGCGCGGCCAGGACGCGGCCGTCGATCCCGAGGTCGGTGAAGCGGACGGTCTCCTCCTCCGGGGCGTTCTCGGTGGAGGTGGTGTCGGTCGTGTTTTCGGACATGTCTGAAGACATGGGGATATACCTCATTCATAGGGGCGGATCAGCGTCCGCTCTTTCGAGCGGGATCCGCGGCACATTCGGACTCAACGCCGTAAGTTCCGGTGCTCCCCTATGAAAAACCACCCGCTTGGCGGGTTCACACACGATGAGCTCTTGCCTCAAGAATTGGGCAGGATGCGAGGGAGCCGGAGATCGGCGAACACTTAAGTCTAACGGACGCGCCGCCCCGGGGCCGACCCGGGGCCTGTGCGCTTGCGCACACCGCCGACTCCTACGGGCCCGCGCCCTCCCGGGACGACCCGTGCGGCCGGCGGGCCAGGAGCGCGGGCGGGGCCCCGGCGTCGTCCTGCTACCGCGCCCGGAGCACGTGCCGGGAGCGGGCAAGGATCTTCTCCGGCAGGACCCACTCGCCTCCCTCGTGCCCGGCGAGCAGCCGCCCGGCGTCCTCGGGCGAGGGCCCGGTGAAGAAGCTCCGGACCGTCACCCCGTGCGCGGGGCGGTGCACGACGGCGATGCCGTCCCCCGCACCCGCCTTCCCCTTGCGCACGACCTTCAGGTAGCAGCCCGTGTCGGCGCGCTCCGTGAAGCGGACGACCCACCGCTCCTCCCCCAGCCGGCGGGCGAACGTCGCGCACGGGGTGCGGGGCATCGTGACCTCGAGCTCGGCGGTGCCGATCCGCCACCGTTCGCCGATCACGGCGTCGGAGACGGGCATCCCGGACACACGCAGGTTCTCTCCGAAGAGGCCCGGCTCGATGCCGCGGCCCAGCTCCTCACCCCAGCGGGCGGCTTCCTCCTCCGAGTACGCGTACACGGCCTGGTCTGGCCCTCCGTGGTGGGCCCGGTTCGCCTGCACGTCGGCATGGAGCCCGAGCGGGCCGAACTTCACGGGACCCTCGACCGGGCGCTTGTCGATCGCCGTCACGCCGACCGATCCCCGGTCCGGCAGCAGCTGGTGGACGCGGCAGACGGCCACAAGGCGGCCCGAGTCGAGGGGTTCCATGGGGTCCATGCTAGCGGCGCCCGGTAGGCTGGACGGCGTGAAGAACCTCCCCGGAACATTGCGCGGCGCCGTGTGGTGGTGGGGCGTCCTCGCGGCGGCCTGCCTGGCCCTGTCCGCGGCGACGATCACGAACTTCGAGCTGTCGACGAACGCCGAGCGCGTCGGGCTCGTGACGCTCTCGATCGCCCTCGGCGTCCTGGCGCTGCTGATCGGCTGGGGCGCGTGGCAGCTGGCCCGCGGACTCCTCGCCGGGCGTGGACTCCTGACGACCTTCGGGCTCATCGCGGGGATCCCCCTGCTGATGCGCGGACCCCGCCTCGGCGTCCTCGCCGTCGGCCTCCTGATCGGCGTCCTGCTGCTGTGGCTTCCGCCCAGCATGGCCTACTTCAAGGAGCAGTCCCGCCAGGCCCGCGCGCTGCGCAAGGCCGAACGCCGCCAGGCGCGGCAGGCCCGGGGGCGCTAGCCGGCGCTGTGCGCTGCGCGAACAGTGACGATTTCATCGGGCCATGACAATAAAACGTCATGCCCCAGCTAAAACGTCATGCTTCGGACGATCCTCCCGGCTGGTGACCGGCGGGTAGGGTCGGGATATCCGAACCACTCGAGAGGACCCCGCCATGACCCTGCTCGCCATCACCAACGCCCACGTCGTCCCGATCGAAGGCGAACCCTTCGACGGGACGGTCGTGGTGCGCGACGGCGTCATCGCCGCCGCCGGGCCCGACGCCGCCATCCCGGACGGGTCCGAGGTCCTCGACGCGGGCGGGCAGTGGCTCCTGCCGGGCTTCGTCGACGCCCACGTGCACCTCGGGATGCATCCCGAGGGCGAGGTCGGATCCACCGCGGACGTGAACGAGATGACGGACCCCATCATGGCGGCCGTCCGCGCGATCGACGCCGTGGACCCGTTCGACCCCGGCTTCGACGACGCCCTGGCCGGCGGCGTGACGACCGTGAACGTCAATCCCGGCTCCGGCAATCCGGTCGGCGGGCTCGCCGTGGCGATGCATACCCACGGCCGCTACATCGAGGAGATGGTGTTGCGTTCCCCCAGCGGCCTGAAGTCGGCCCTGGGCGAGAACCCCAAGCGCGTCTACGGGGAGAAGAAGCAGACCCCCTCGACCCGGCTGGGCACGGCGATGGTCATCCGCAAGGCGTTCATCGAGGCCCGGAACTACATGGCCAAGGCGGACCCCGACGCCGTGGACCCGAAGCTCGAGGCGCTCGCGATGGTGCTGCGCGGCGAGATCCCGTGGCGCCAGCACTGCCACCGCGCCGACGACGTGGCCACGGCCCTGCGCCTGGCCGACGAGTTCGGCTACGAGCTGGTCCTGGACCACGGAACGGAGGCGCACGTGCTCGCGGACGTCCTGGCCGAGCGCGGCGTGCCGGTGCTGATCGGCCCGCTGTTCACGACCAAGTCCAAGGTGGAGCTGCGCGGGCGCTCGCTCGCCAATCCGGGCCGGCTCGACGCGGCGGGCGTGGAGATCTCCATCATCACGGACCATCCCGTGATCCCCATCCACTTCCTCGTCCACCAGTGCACGCTCGCGGTGAAGGAGGGCCTGGACCCCGTCGCGGCCCTGCGCTCGATCACCATCAACCCCGCGCGCGTCCTGGGCCTCGCGGAGCGGATCGGCTCGATCGAGGTGGGCAAGGATGCCGACCTGGTGCTGTGGTCCGGGGACCCGTTGGACGTGATGCAGCGGGCGCTGCGCGTCTTCATCGGCGGGCGCCAGGTCATGGAGTACGACGCCGGCGCCCGGCTTCCGCGCGTCGCTCCCCGGACGGCCGCGTAGCCGGGGGCGTGTCCCCCGGGTCGGCCGCGGCCGCGCGGCGGTTCCGGCCGACGCCGGATCTGACGTCCTCCCGTCGGCGAAGCGGCCCGGCGGGGGCCGGGCCGCCCTACAGCCGGGCGAAGGCCTGCTCGAGGTCGGCGATGAGGTCCCCGACGTCCTCGATGCCGCAGGAGAGGCGCAGGAGGTTCTCCGGCACGGCCAGCTCGGTGCCCTTGACGGAGGCGTGGGTCATCTCGGAGGGGTAGTTCATGAGCGACTCGATGCCTCCGAGCGATTCGGCCAGCGTGAAGACGCGCGTGGACTCCGCGACCGCGCGCGCCGCCGCCTCCCCGCCCGCGAACTGGACGGAGACCATGCCGCCGAAGCGCTTCATCTGCGCCTTGGCGAGCTCGTGGCCCGGGTGCTCCGGGAGGCCCGGGAAGAGGACCTTCTCCACCTCGGGGCGGCCCAGGAGCCACTCGGCGACGGCCTGGGCGTTGTCCGAATGGCGGTCCATCCGCACCCCGAGGGTCTTCAGGCCGCGCGTCGTGAGGAAGGCGTCCATCGGCCCGTTCACGGCGCCGGCGGCGAACTGCAGGAAGCCGATCTTCTCGGCCAGGTCCGCGTCCTTGACCACGACCGCCCCGCCGACCACGTCGGAGTGCCCGCCGATGTACTTGGTGGTGGAGTGCACCACGATGTCCGCGCCCAGGTCCAGCGGCTGCTGCAGGTAGGGCGTCGCGAAGGTGTTGTCGACGACCAGGAGGGCCCCGGCGTCGTGCGCGATCTTCGCGACGGCGGCGATGTCGGAGATCTTCATCATGGGGTTCGACGGCGTCTCGAGCCACACGAGGCGGGTCCGGTGCGCGGCGACGGCCGCGGCCGTCGCATCGAGGTCCGCCATGTCGACGGGGGTGTTGCCGATCCCCCACTCGCCGAAGATCCGCGAGATCAGGCGGTAGGTGCCGCCGTACGCGTCGTTGCCGAGCACGATGTGGTCGCCCGGACGGGTCAACGCCCGGATGAGCGAGTCCTCGGCGGCCAGGCCGGAGGCGAAGGTGAAGGCATGGGTGCCGTTCTCGAGCGCGGCGAGCTGCTCCTGGAGCGAGTCGCGCGTCGGGTTGGTGCCGCGCCCGTACTCGTAGCCGTTGCGCAGCCCGCCGATGCCGTCCTGAGCATAGGTCGTGGAGAAGTGCACAGGCGGGACCACGGCCCCGGTATGCGGCTCGAACGCCTGGCCGGCGTGGATGGCACGGGTATTGAATCCCTGGTTCTGGGAGGTCATCGTCGGTCCCTTCAGTGGGTCAGGTAGTTCAGCAGGTCGTGGCGGGTCAGGATGCCGACGGGCTCGCCGTCGCGCGTGACCATGAGCGCCTCGGCGTCCTGGAGCTTGGCGCGCGCGGCGGTCATCCCCTGCTGGGCGCCGATGAGCGGCAGCGGCGCGCCGACGTGGGCGTCGATCGCGTCGGAAAGCGAGGCCTCGCCCTTGAACAGCTTGGAGGTCAGGGTCCGCACGTCGATGCTGCCCACGACCTCACCCAGGCGGACGGGCGGCTCCTTGGACAGCACGGGCAGGCAGGAGACCCCGAACTCGTTCATCACGTCGATCGCGTCCCGCACCGACTCGGCCGGGTGGGTGTGGATCAGGTCGGGCAGCCCGCCGGACTTGGCGCGCAGGGCGTCCTCGACCGTGCCGCCCTCGTGCTCGGCGATGAATCCGTAGGACTTCATCCACTCGTCGTTGAAGATCTTGGCCAGGTAGCCGCGCCCGCCGTCGGGCAGGATGACGACGACGACGGCGTCGGCCGGCAGCTCCCGCGCGATCCGCAGGGCTGCGACGACGGCCATGCCGGAGGAGCCGCCGACGAGCAGGCCCTCCTCCTCGGCGAGGCGGCGCGTCATGGCGAACGCCTCGGCGTCGGTCACGGGCAGGACCTCGTCCGGGACGGAGGGGTCGTAGTTGCCCGGCCACATGTCCTCGCCGACGCCCTCGACGAAGTAGGGCCGGCCGGTGCCGCCGGAGTAGACGGAGCCGTCCGGGTCGGCGCCGATCACGCGCACGGGGCCGCCGGGGCGGTCCGCGGAGACCTCCTTGAGGTAGCGGCCCGTGCCGGTGATGGTGCCACCCGTTCCCGCGCCGATCACGACGTGGGTCACGGCGCCCTCGGTGTCGTTCCAGATCTCCGGGCCCGTGGTCTCGTAGTGGCTGGCCGGGGCGGCCGGGTTGGAGAACTGGTCCGGCTTGTAGGCGCCGGGGATCTCCCGCACGAGCCGGTCGGAGACGCCGTAGTAGGACTCGGGCGAGTCGGGGGCGACGGCGGTCGGGGTCACGACGACGTCGGCGCCGTACGCGCGCAGGACGTCGCGCTTCTCCTCGCCCACCTTGTCCGGGGTGACGAAGACGGTCTTGTAGCCCTTCATCTGGGCCACGAGGGCCAGTCCGACGCCGGTGTTCCCGGAGGTCGGTTCGACGACGGTGCCGCCGGGCTTCAGTTCGCCCGACTTCTCCGCCTCCTCAACCATCTTCAACGCGATCCGGTCCTTGATCGAGCCGCCGGGGTTGAGGTATTCGAGCTTGGCGAGGACGGTGGCCTGGAGGCCTTCGGTGACCTGGTTGAGCTTGACGAGCGGGGTGTTGCCGATCAAGTCGAGGACGGACTGCGCGTATTTCATGCCGTGAACTCTACCGCCGGGCCCCGTCGAAACGGGTACCGGGCGCAACCTCCGTACACACGCACGGCACCCCGCGGCGGCGGATCGTCGGGGGCGGGTGGCACCATGGAAGGATGCGCGCCACCGAGTCCTCCACCGCCCCGGGCCCCGGGGCGTCCGCAGGAGCCGCCGCGCGCCCGCCCGCCGCCCGGGAGCCGGGTGCGGGGGCCGCGCCCGGAGCCGGGAGTCCGCACGGTTCCTGGCGGCCCGGCGGCCCCTACTCCCTCGAGGCGACGCTCGGCGTGCTGCAGCGTGGCATGCATGATCCCTGCGTGCGCGTCGCGGGCGCATCGGCCTGGCTCGCCGTCAACACCGGGTCCGGGGCGGCCTCCCTGCGCCTCGAGCTGCGGCGGGACGACCCGCAGCAGGAACCCGTGGTGGACTGGCAGGCGTGGGGGCCGGGAGCGGACGACGCCGCCGCCACGGTCCCCGCGCTGCTCGGCGCCGGCGACGACTGGAGCGGCTTCGACGACCCGGGCTTCGCCGCGACCCTGCCCCGCCCGGCGCGGGAGGCCCGGAGGCGGAATCGCGGCATCCGGCTCCCTTCGACGGGGCGCGTGTTCGACGCCCTCGTCCCGGTCGTGCTCGAGCAGAAGGTCACGACGATCGAGGCCCGCCACGCGTGGCGCTACCTCGCGGGCCGATTCGGCGACCCCGCCCCGGGGCCCGTGCCGGAGTGGCTGCGTGTCCCGCCCCGGCCCGCGCAGTTGCGGCGCGTGCCCAGCTGGGACTGGCACGCCGCCCGCGTCGACGCCCACCGACGGGACACGATCCTGCGGGCCGCCGCCTCGGCCGCCGGTCTGGACCGGCTCGCCGCCCTGTCCTGCGGGCAGGATCCCGGGCGCCTGCTCCAGACCGTCCCCGGCATCGGCCCCTGGACGGCTGCCGAGGTCCTGCAGCGCACGCACGGCCATCCGGACGCGGTCTCGGTCGGCGACTTCCACCTCGCCGGCTTCGTCGGCCACGCGCTCACGGGCCGGCGGACCGACGACGCCGGAATGCTGCGCCTCCTCGAGCCCTGGGCAGGCCACCGCCAGCGCGTCGTCCGGATGCTCTACCTCTCGGGGATCCGCAAGCCCTCGTTCGGGCCCCGGCTGGCGCCCCTGGACCACCGCAGCCGGTGAGCCGGGCCGTCCCGCTCAGCGCTCGAGGGCACCGAGCGACTCGGCCGCCTCGCGGCGCATCTCGACCTTGCGCACCTTGCCGGAGACCGTCATCGGGAAGGACTCGCGCACCTGCAGGTAGCGGGGGACCTTGTAGTGCGCGATCCGCCCCGCGCAGAACGCCCGCAGCTCCTCGAGGCCGAACGGCTTCGCGCCGTCCTTGAGGATGACGCAGGCCATGAGCTCCTCGCCGTACTTCTCGTCGGGTACGCCGATGACCTGCACGTCGCGGATCGACGGGTGGCCGTAGAGGAACTCCTCGATCTCGCGCGGGGAGATGTTCTCCCCGCCGCGGATCACCATGTCCTTGATGCGGCCCTCGATGCGCACGTAGCCGTCGTCGTCCATCGCGGCGAGGTCGCCCGTGTGCATCCACCCGTCCGCGTCGACCGCCTGGGCCGTCTTCTCCGGATCGTTCCAGTAGCACTTCATCACGGCGTATCCGCGCGTGCAGAGCTCCCCCGTGGTCCCGCGCGGCACCACCACGCCGGTCGCGGGATCCACGATCTTCGACTCGAGCGCCGGCATCGTCCGGCCGACGGTCTGCGTGCGCTTCTCGAGCGAGTCGCCGGCCCGGGTCATCGTGGACACCGGCGAGGTCTCCGTCATGCCGTAGCAGATCGCCACCCCGGACATGTGCATCTCGTCGATCACGCGCTTCATGACCTCGACGGGGCACGGCGAACCGGCCATGACACCCGTGCGGAGCGTCGAGAGGTCGTACTCGGCGAAGTCCGGGAGCGCGAGCTCGGCGATGAACATCGTCGGCACGCCGTAGAGGCTCGTCCCGCCGTGTTCCTGGACGGCCCGCAGGGCCTCGGCGGGCTTGAAGGAGCGGCCCGGCAGGATCGTCGCGGCGCCGTGGGAGAAGGCCGCCAGGTTGCCGATCACCATGCCGAAGCAGTGGAAGAACGGGACGGGCAGCACCACTCGGTCGGACGTCGTGTAGGCGAGGAGCTCGCCGATGTGGAAGCCGTTGTTGAGGATGTTCGCGTGGCTGAGCGTCGCGCCCTTGGGGAATCCCGTGGTGCCCGAGGTGTACTGCAGGTTGATTGCGTCGTCCGGGTCGAGGGATTCCAGGATCGCGTCGAGCCGGGCCTGTTCGACGCCGGCCGCTCCGTCGAGCAGTTGCCGCCAGGTCAGCTCGGGTCCGGTGGGCGCTGCGATCGAGTCCCCGGATGCGGACGACGCCGCCGCGGTGGCCGCATCGGGGTCGTCGGCTTCCGCCGTGCTTGCGTCGCGCACGTCACCGGCGGCGGTGACCGCGCCGGGATCGCCGGTCGCCGCGTGGTCACCGAGGCCCGTGTCCGCTCCGGGCTCCGGGAGGAGGACGAGCGCGCGCAGCCCGGGCGCCCCGGCCGCCACCTCGCGGGCCATCGCCGGATAGTCGCTGTTCGCGTCCGCCGGGGCCGCGACGAGCATCGCCATGCCGCACTGCTCCACCACGTAGGCGAGCTCGTGGGTGCGGTAGGCCGGATTGACGTTGACGAGGATGATCCCGGCCTTGGCCGTCGCGTACTGGAGCAGCGTCCACTCGGCGCAGTTCGGGCTCCAGAGGCCCAGACGGTCGCCCGGGGCCAGCCCCGCGGCCAGGAGGGCGCGGGCGAGGAGCTCGGTGTCGCGGTCCATCGCGGCATAGCTCCAGCGCCGGCCCGTCGAGGCCTCGATGATCGCCGGGGCGTCCGGATGGGTCGTGGCGACCGCCCGGAAATGCGCCCCGATCGTCTGGCGCAGGACGGGGAGCTCCGCATCCCCGGCGGTGTGGGAATCGGTGGCGGCGTAGGCGGCGTGGTGGGTCATGCTCGGCTCCTGTCGGCCCGCTGCTGCGGTGTGACGTGCTCTGTGCGGTGTGACACAGAACATATCAAAGCAGGAGGCGCCTCAAGGGAAGATGGCGGCCCCGGCGGGCCGGGAAGCACGTGGGCGCAGGGAGAGCCTGACTCCCCGCGCCTTCAGATGGTCAGCTCGCAGACTCGGGCGCGGGCGGGGCGGCGATCTGCGCGTGGACCTCGGCCATGTCGATGCCCTTGACGGCCTCGACGAGGTCGTTGAACTGGGTCTGGCCGAGCGCGCCGGGCTGGGAGAACACGAGCACCTTTTCGCGGAAGGCCATGAGCGTCGGGATGGAGGTGATGCCGGCCGCGGCGGCCAGGCCCTGCTCGGCCTCGGTGTCCACCTTGGCGAACGTGATCTCGGGATGCTGTTCGGAAGCCGCCTGGAACACGGGGGCGAACTGACGGCACGGGCCGCACCATTCCGCCCAGAAATCCACGAACACGATGTCGTTCTGCTCGATGGTCTGTGCGAACTCGGCCTCGGTGATGTCGATGGTTGCCATCCTTCCAAGGTAGCGCCTCGACCCGCCCCTGTCGCGCCGAGGGGCCCGGATGTGGAGGAAAGCACGTTGCCGGCTCCCCTCACAGGCGCGCCGCCCACCGCCGATATCCACAGATCCGCCGCACCCCCTGCCGCGCGCCGCGGCCGGTGCCTAGCGTCGAGGGGAAAGGGCAGGCGCCTCACGCCGAGGGAAACGGGAGCGGACGTGCGGGCCGGCTCACCGGCGACGGGTAGCGGGCGGCGGAGCCCGTGGGCACGGCCGCCCGGCACGGCACCGCTCGTCCCGACGCAGCGGATGGCAACGAGGAACACGACGGAGAAGACGGAGAAGGAGTCACGCATGGCAACGAGCACGCTCTTGGTGATCGTGGAGGGCTCCGGCCTCCGGGACGCGCTGCGGCGCGGGAAGACGGCGGCGGAAGGCTACCTGACCGGGCTGCCTGGTGTGGTCGAAGGCGGCGGCACGCGCCTCACGGCCGTCTCGGGGGCCGCGCGGATCCAGGCCCGGCTCGCCCTCCCCCGCCGGCTCGACGACCCGTCCTCGGCCGCGACCGCCTTCGGCCACGTCCATGCCCTCTGGAAGGACGGCCTCTGGACGACCCCGGGAAGCTGCGGCCCCGCCCCGCCGGACTCCAATGGGGCCACCGCGTGGCAGTGGGCGCACTACGCCGCGCTCGCCTCCGCCGATCCGGAGGCCGTGCTGCTGCTGTGGGAGGCGTACTTCGACGATCTCGCCGGATGGGCCGCCGCCTGACCCGGATGCGCCGCCACGGAGCCCGGACACACCGCCGCCAATCCCAGACGCGCCGCCGCGCCCAGACGCTCCGCCGCCGGGCCCGAATACAATGGGGCGCATGGAACCGCTTTCGGCCGACCAGACGGCCCGACTCATCGAACTCGCCCTGGACCGCGCCCGCGAAGGCGACACGGAGACCCTCCTGGAGTTCTTCGACCACGGGCTCGCGCTCGACGCGCGCGACCCGGGCGGCAACACGGCGCTGATGCTCGCGGCCTACCACGGCCGCGCGGCGACGGTCGAGGCGCTCATCGCCCGCGGAGCCGACGTCGACCTGCGCAACGCCCGCGACCAGTCCCCGATCGCCGGCGCCCTCTTCAAGGGCGAGGACCAGATCGTCAAGGCGCTCCTCGCCGCGGGGGCCGACCTCGACGCGGGCACGCCGAGCGCCCGCGCGACCGCCGAGATGTTCGGCCGCAGCGGCCTCCTCGACGGCTGAAATCCACCCGGAGGCACATCCCAGCCCAGAAGGACCCCCAACGGAGACGGATCCCCACGGAACCGGATCCATGCGGAGACACGTTCGTACGGAGACACGGGAACGCCCGGGCAGCCAGCTGGCTGCCCGGGCGTTCCCGTACTGCGGGGAGGGCGACGACGGGCGGTGGGCCGGGGCTCCCGGGCCGCCGTCCGTCGTCGTACCGTCCAGGACTAGACCGGGGCGTTCTCCGGGTTCGGGTCCTTCTGGCCGAGGCGGCCGGCCGCGAGGTCCTCGATGGCCCGGCGCACGCCCTCGCCGTAGGCCGGATCGGCCTGCGTGCAGTTGTAGATGTGGCGCTCGACGGTGGCCTCCGAGGCGCCGTTGATGGCGCGCGCCGTGTTGGCGAACAGGACTTCCTGCTGCTCACGGCTCATGAGGCGGAACAGGTCGCCCGGCTGCTCGTAGTAGTTGGCGTCGTCCGCGCGGAAGTCGTAGCGGTCCGCGTAGTCCCCGCCCACGTTCAGGCCCGGGTGCGCGTACTCCGGCTGCGCCTCGAAGCGGCCGTAGCTGTTCGGGGTGTAGCCCGGGGTCCCGCCCTGGTTGCCGTCCGCCCGGCCCACGCCGTCGCGGTGGTAGGTGTTGACCACCTTGGCGCCGCGCGGGTAGTTGACCGGGATCTGGTGGTGGTTGACGCCCAGGCGGTAGCGGGCGGCATCGCCGTAGGAGAACAGGCGGCCCTGCAGCATGCGGTCCGGGGAGACGCTGACGCCGGGCACCAGGTTCGCCGGGGTGAAGGCGGCCTGCTCGACGTCCTGGAAGTAGTTCTCCGGGTTGCGGTTGAGCTCGAACTCGCCGACCTCGATGAGCGGGTAGTCCTTCTTGGACCAGACCTTGGTGAGGTCGAACGGGTGGAAGCGGTACGTCGCGGCGTCGGCCTCCGGCATGATCTGCACGAAGAACTTCCACTTCGGGAAGTCGCCGCGGTCGATCGCCTCGAAGAGGTCTCGCTGCGAGGACTCGCGGTCGTCGGCCACGAGCTTCGCTGCCTCCTCGTCGGAGAGGTTCTGGATGCCCTGCTGGGTGCGGAAGTGGAACTTGACCCAGAAGCGCTCGTTCTCCTGGTTGATGAAGGAGAAGGTGTGCGAGCCGAAGCCGTGCATGTGGCGGTAGCCGTCCGGGATGCCGCGCTCGGACATCACGATGGTGATCTGGTGCAGCGCCTCGGGGAGGTTGGTCCAGAAGTCCCAGTTGTTCTCGGCGGACCGCAGGTTGGTGCGGGGATCGCGCTTCACGGCGCGGTTCAGGTCCGGGAACTTGTGCGGGTCGCGCAGGAAGAACACGGGGGTGTTGTTGCCGACGACGTCCCAGTTGCCTTCCTCGGTGAAGAAGCGGAGGGCGAAGCCGCGGATGTCGCGCTCGGCGTCGGCGGCGCCGCGCTCACCGGCGACAGTGGAGAAGCGGGCGAACATCTCCGTCTGCTTGCCGACTTCGGAGAAGATCGCGGCCTTGGAGTACTTGGTGATGTCCTGGGTCACGGTGAACGTGCCCCAGGCGCCCGAGCCCTTGGCGTGCATGCGGCGCTCGGGGATGACCTCGCGGTCGAAGTGCGCCAGCTTCTCGAGGAACCAGACGTCCTGAAGCAGCATCGGGCCACGCTGGCCGGCGGTGATGGCGTTGTCGTTCTCGGTAACCGGGGCTCCCGCCGCGGTCGTCAACGGCTTGGTGTTGTCCTGGGTCATTTCCTTCGCTCCTTCTGCTAAAGAACCGCTACCGTCCGGCACGAGGGCGGGTCGCTCCGCCCCGCCGTTCGGACGTGACCGGTGGCTTGTGGTGAATCCGCCGGGAAACGTGGCCGCCATCGCTGGCCGCACCGTGCGGAGCGACCCGGAGGGCGGCGCCGTTCCCGGTTCCGATCATGGCACCAGTCAACCACTTTTCTGGAACTATTCCAAATAAGAAAGGGTGCCCTTCCCCGTCCCGGAAACGACGAAGTCCCGTGACCTGGACCCAGGTCACGGGACTTCTTCACGGGTGGCAGATGAGGGATTCGAACCCCCGTAGGCTGTGCCAGCTGATTTACAGTCAGCCCCCTTTGGCCGCTCGGGTAATCTGCCGAACGCTCCGCTGTGGAACGAGTAGATACTCTACCCAAGAAACCCTCCAGAATCGAATCCGCCCGGAGCGGGCGCCCCGCGGGACCCTCCTCCCCCACCCCGCGGGCCGCGGCGCGTGCCGGTAGGCTGGTGCCAAACACCCCAGCAACCCCAGGAGGATTCCATGGCGAGTGATTCCACGTTCGACGTCGTGAGCAAGGTCGACAGCCAGGAGGTGTCCAACGCCCTGAACCAGGCGCAGAAGGAGATCGCCCAGCGCTACGACTTCAAGGGCGTCGGCGCCGAGCTCGACTTCAGCGGCGAGAAGATCCTGATGAAGGCCAACTCCGAGGAGCGCGTCAAGGCCGTCCTCGACGTCTTCCAGACCAAGCTCGTCAAGCGCAACATCTCCCTGAAGTCCCTCGACGCCGGCGAGCCGTTCGCCTCCGGCAAGGAGTACCGGATCGAGGCCTCCATCAAGGAGGGCATCGCCCAGGACGTCGCCAAGAAGATCAACAAGCTCATCCGCGACGAGGCCCCCAAGGGCGTCAAGTCGACGATCCAGGGCGACGAGCTGCGCGTCTCCTCCAAGTCGCGCGACGACCTGCAGGCCACCATGGCCCTGCTGCGCACCTTCGAGGAAGCCGACCTGCAGTTCGTGAACTTCCGCTAGGACGCCGGGTCCCGCGCCGCGGGCCCGGCAGGCAGTACGACGCCGCCGCCTCCCTCCGGGGGCGGCGGCGTCGTCGCGCCGGGTTGCTTGCGCGGAGGCTACGATCCGAGCGGGCGCCCGGCCATCCGCTCGAGCCGGGCGATGCGGTCCGCCATCGGCGGGTGGGTGGCGAAGAGCTTCTGGGCGCCGCCGCGGAACGGATTGGCGATCATGAGGTGGGAGGCGTTGACGATCCTCTGGTCCTCCGGCAGCGGCGCGCGCTGGACGCCCATCTCCAGCTTGCGCAGGGCGGAGGCGAGGGCCAGCGGGTCGTTGGTGAGCCTGGCGCCGTCCTCGTCGGCGTCGTACTCGCGCGTGCGGCTGATCGCCATCTGGATGAGCGAGGCCGCCAGGGGCGCCAGGAGCGCGGTGGCGATCATCGCGATCGGGTTGGCGTTGCGGCGGTCGCCGCCGAAGAACAGCAGGAACTGGGCCACCGAGGTGATGACGCCCGCGACGGCCGCCGCGACCGAGGACGTGAGGATGTCCCGGTTGTAGACGTGCATGAGCTCGTGTCCCAGGACGCCGCGCAGCTCGCGCTCGTCGAGGATCTGCAGGATCCCCTCGGTGCAGCACACCGCGGCGTTCTGGGGGTTGCGCCCCGTCGCGAACGCGTTGGGGGCGGACGTCGGCGAGACGTAGAGCCGCGGCATCGGCTGCTGGGCGGCCACGGAGAGCTCGTGGACGATCCGGTACATCGCCGGCTGCTGCTCCGGCGTGACGGGATAGGCCTGCATGGCCCTGATCGCGATCTTGTCGCTGTTCCAGTACCCGTAGGCGGTGGTGCCCAGGCCGATCAGCATGAAGATCCAGATGAAGGTCGAGTTCCCGGTGCCTCCCGCGATGAGGCCGCCGATCGCCAGCAGCAGGGCGAACAGGCCGCCCAGCAGCAGCGCTGTCTTGAGTCCGTTGTTGTGACGGTGCACGGAACCTCACTCCTGGTCCATCCGGTGCGGCCCGCTCCGTGCGGCCCGCGTGTATCCAATCTAGTCAACGACGGGCCGTTCCGCCGTGTTCCGGCGCGGGCGGCCGCTTCGCCACGGGTTCGCCACAGGCGGACACGCGAGGGGACAGGGGACGCGGACGCGCTACGGGACGGGGTTGCGGGAGTCGTAGCGGAGGAACCCGGGGCTCCAGCGCACCAGGAGCCACGCGCCGAGGATGCAGGCGAGACCCCCGACGACGAGCGTCCAGGCCTCGCCGAGGCCGGTCGAGACGCCGCCGGCCACCATGTCCCCGATCCGGGGCCCGCCCGCGACGACGACGATGAACACGCCCTGCAGCCGTCCGCGCAAGTGGTCGGGCGTGGCGGTCTGCAGGATGGTGGTCCGGAAGACGCCGCTGACGGAATCGGCGACGCCCGCGGCGGCGCAGCACGCCACGGCCGCCCAGATCCACCCGGACGTCCCGCCGCTCGGCAGCGGCTCGCGGGAGGCCTGGAGCACCACGAGCCCGAACGCCGAGATGCTGGCGCCCCACGCGGCGACGGACCAGAACACCGCCGTGCCCTGGAGGTGGATCCGGGTCAGCGGCCCGGAGAACAGGCCCGTCAGGAAGGCCCCGAGGGCCACCGCGCCGAGGAGCAGGCCCACGGTCGCCTCGCCTCCGCCGAGCATGACGGCGCCGATGGCCGGCAGCAGCGCGCGCGGGGCGGCGAGGATCATGGCGGCGAGGTCGATCAGGAACGTCATCCGCACGTTCGGCTGGCCGCCCAGGAAGCGGAAGCCCTCGATCACCGAGCGCATCCCGGCCTTGGAGATCTCGCCCTGCGGGGGCAGGGGCGGCAGCCGGTAGACGGACCAGAGGGCGGCCAGGAACGTGACGACGTCGATCGTGTACGTCCAGCCGTAGCCGACCTGGGCCACGAGGACGCCGCCGAGCAGGGGCCCGACCATCATGGCGATCCCGAACGTGACCATGTTCAGCGAGTTCGCCGCGGGCAGCAGCTTGGTGCCGATGAGCGCGGGGATGATGGCCCCGCGCGTGGGCTGGTTGATGCCGGCCGCGGCGGAATGCACGGCCGTGAGCGCGTAGAGGACCCAGATGCTGTCCAGCTGCAGCCAGGCCTGGGCGGCGAAGCCGATCGTGGATAGCCAGAGGACGAACGAGGAGGCCAGTGCGACCCGACGGCGGTCGTGCGCGTCGGCGACCGATCCCCCGTACAGGCCCGCCAGGACGAGCGGGACCAGGGCGAACAGGCCCAGCAGTCCCACGTAGAAGCTCGACGCGGTGAGGTGGTAGACCTGCAGGCTCACCGCGATCAGGGTGAGCTGGCTGCCGACGGCGGAGAGCGCGTTGCCGATGAAGAGGCGGCGGAACGCGGGGCTGACCTTCAGCGGGGTCAGGTCGGCGAAGAGGCGGGACACCTGAGGATTGTACCCGCGGGCAACTATCGCGTGGGCCACATTATTTTGACGCTTTCAAAATAAACCGGTTCAATGGACGGCATGGACTATCCGGCACGGCTCCGCGCCCACGGCCTGCGCGTCACGCGCCAGCGCCTGGCGATCCTCGGCGTGCTCGACCGGATGCCGCACTCCCCCGCGGACGCGATCGCCACCGAGGTCCGCCGCGAGCTGCCGGAGACCTCGATCCAGTCGGTCTACAACGTCCTCAACGACCTCACCGCCCTGGGGCTCCTGCGCCGCTTCACCCCGCCGCAGTCCGCCGCCCTGTATGAGACGCGGGCGGACGACAACCACCACCACGCCGTCTGCACCTCGTGCGGACGCGTCGAGGACGTCGACTGCGCCGTGGGCCACGCGCCGTGCCTGACCCCGTCGACCGACCACGGCATGACGATCCAGATCGCCGACGTCGTCTACCAGGGCGTGTGCTCCGCCTGCCGTGAGGCCAAGGCCTCCTGACGCGGCCCCCGCTGCACCCATCGCCATCCAGCCCAGCGCTGTTCAGACTGCCGCGTCACGACCCGGGGGTGGAGAGCGTGGCGTGGGGCGCGATGGGGTGAGTGCGAGGGTGAGGGACGAGCTCAGTCCGCGACCGGGATGCCCCGCGTCCCGCTGAAGCCGCGTCCGGCGTCGTCCTGCACCTCGACGGAGAGCTCCGCCGAGCCCCCGTCCGGGGATCCGGTCGCCGTCAGCCCGAACTGGAGCGTCTGCCGCCCGTCCGTGAGGCAGCGCCACTGGCCCGGCACGCCCGTCCGGGTGCACGCGGCCCCGCCCAGGGGCACGTCGATGAGGTTCACCGTGGCGGGTCGCACGGTGAACGTGACGGTCATGGGCGGCGCGAATCCGCCCTCCGGCTCGAACAACATCGCAGTGCTGTTGCCCCCGCCACCGGAAGTGACGGTCCAGCCGCCGATCGCGGGCCCCTCGGGCGCGGGCTCCGTCGGGGTCGGGTCCGGCGTCGGCTCGGAGGACGACGGCGGGGCGCCGCTTCCGGGGTCGGATTCCGTGGGCGTCGGGGTCCCGCTGGGCGTCGTGGACGGATCCGCGGGAGCGCTGCCGGTCGGACTGGACGATGGAGTGCCGGAGGTCGAGGCGGTCGGGCTGGGACCGGGCGTCCGCGTGGGCGAGGGCGCGCCCGTTCCTCCGGGCTCCGACGCCGAGGGCACCGTCGACCCCCCTCCCGTGCCCGGGGCGGTGGGTTGCGCGCCCGTCGTGGGGTCCGCCGCCCCGCCGTTCCCGGGCCCCGTGGCACCGCCGGATCCCGGGCCGCCCGGCGCCGTCGTCTCCGCCCCTGGTCGCGCGGCCGAGTCGTCGAGGCCGCCGCCCGCTCCGCCGTCGCCCGCTCCGCCGCCTGCCGGAAGGGAGACGCCGGGCGCCGTCTCGGCGCGGTCGGCGCCGTCGGTGCCTCCCCCGTTGGAGGACCCGCCCGGCGTGTCCGTTGCCTCGTCGGACACGCCGGCACCGGGCCGCGCCCCGTCGTCGTCGCCGAGCGGAAGCACTCCGGCCGTGGCCACGGCAGCCGCCGTGAGCGCCGCGGCGACTGCCAGCCCGAGCGCGACGGCGTTGTCCTTGATGAAGCGCGCCGGCCCGCGAACGGCCGCGGCGGCGCCGGCCCGGGTCGGCAGCGGCGCGGCGGCGGGCACCACGAGGTGGCCCGCCGTTCCCGCGCCGAGGAAGAGCGGAACGACCACGCGCCGCACGGCGGGGCCGGGATCACCCGCGAGCTCGAACGCCCAGCGGCACGCCGGGCAGGCCTCCCCCCGCTCCCGCGCCTCGGAGCCACGCGCCTCGGGGCCGCGCGGCCCGGGACGGCGGCCACCGGACCGGAGGCCTTCCGGTCCGGTCGGACCGCCGGCTGGCCGCGGCCCAAGCGCCGCACCGCACGCCGGGTCGGCGCTCAGGGCCAGGTGGGATTGCGCATAGGCGGCGGCGAGGCCCTCCCGCGCCTGCGCCGTCACGGCCGCGGCCGCCTCGCGCGTGACCGCGAGCAGCGGCGCGGCGGCGCGCTCGTCGCGGCCCTCCACCTCGACGAGCCAGAGGGCCGCCTGCTGGCGCGGTGGCAGCGAACGGAAGGCGTTCGCGAGCAGCCGGGCCTCGTGGAGGTCCATCACGCGATCCGCGTGGGCGTCGCCGCGCTCGAACAAGCGGTGCGGGTCGGAGGAGCCGTCCGCGGCGGAGAGGCCGAGCCGTGCGACGGCCGTGCACCAGCGGCCACGGAAGAACTCCGGCGGGGAGAGCCCGTCCCGCTCGGAACGCAGCACGAGCCCGAGCGCGTCCTCGGCCAGCGCTTGTGCCCCGGCGTCGTCGTCGGCATGGGTGCGGGCGACGGCCAGGGCCGCCGCACGGTGCCGCTCCGCGAGGACCGCGGCGGCCGAGGGGTCGCCGGCCCGGACCCGGGACGCCAGGGCGTCGTCCGGGACGGGTTGTTCCGCGGGGTGCTGGAACTCGGCTGTCACACGGTGCCTTCTACGTCGGGAACGGGGATCAGGTCACGGGCTGGCGCGTGGAGACCTCGACCATGTCCTCGCGCGGGACCACCTTGATGCGCTCGCGGGTCACGGGACCGGCCTCCGTCTGCAGCGTACCGGCCGCCTCGCCGAGCGCGCGCTCGTGGGCGTCCAGGGCCAGCCATCCCTCCCACGTCGTGTAGCGGATGCCGCGCTCCTCGAGCAGGCCGATCACGGCATCCTCGTCCGGCTGCGTCGCGGCCGGGAGGGACAAGCGGTCCTCGAGCAGGTTGCCGATGGTCTCGAGGGCGTCGCCCTTGGTGTGGCCGATCAGGCCCACGGGCCCGCGCTTGATCCAGCCCGTGGCGTAGAGCCCCGGCACGGGCTGCCCGGACTCGTCCAGGACCCGCCCGCCCGCGTTCGGTACCACGCCGCGCGCGGCGTCGAAGCCGACCTCGGGAAGCTCGGAGCCGAAGTAGCCGATCGCCCGGTACACGGCCTGGACCGGGTAGTCCACGATCTCCCCCGTACCGCGCACGTTGCCCGTGCCGTCCAGCTCCTGGCGCTCGAAGCGCAGCCCGGACACCCGCCCGTCCTCGCCCAGGACCTCGACCGGGTTGTGCAGGAAATGCAGGTGCAGGCGCCGCGAGGCCCCCGTGTCCTGCTCTTCCACGAGCCAGTTCGTGAGCGTGTTCACCATGGTCTTGACCTGGTTGTTCGTCTTGATCGCCTCGTCCGAGGCCGCGTCGAACTCGAAGTCCTCCGGGTAGAGCACGATGTCCACATCCCGCGAATGGCTCAGTTCCCGCAGCTCCAGCGGGGTGAACTTGATCTGCGCCGGACCGCGGCGGCCGAAGACGTGCACGTCCGTGACCGGGGAGGCCTTCAACCCCTCGTACACGTTCGCCGGGATCTCCGTGGAGAGCAGGTCATCCGCGTGCTTGGAGAGCACCCGGGCCACGTCCAGGGCCACGTTGCCGTTGCCGATCACCGCGACCTCGCGCGCCTGCAGTGGCCAGTGCCGGTCCACGTCCGGGTGCCCGTCGTACCAGGACACGAAGTCCGCGGCCCCGTAGGAGCCCTCGAGCTCGATCCCGGGGATGTTCAGGTCCGCGTCCCGGATCGCCCCGGTCGCGAAGACCACCGCGTCGTA
>NZ_JBNWUK010000008.1:0-132857 GCF_050563205.1 Zafaria sp. Z1313 | reverse complement strand
GCCCCGTCGGGTCAAGCGACCGGGTCACGAGATACAGGCATTTCAGCGCGGCAGCGTCGTTGGGGAAGTGCCCGCGGGCACGGACGGCGCGCCGGTAGCGGGCGTTGAGCGACTCGATCGCGTTCGTGGAGCAGATGATGCGGCGGATCTCGACGTCGTAGTCCAGAAACGGGATGAATTCCGCCCATGCGTTCTCCCAGAGCTGCCGGATCGCGGGATACATGGTGCACCACTTCTCGGCGAACTCCTCGAACCTGGCCCTCGCGACAGCTTCGTTGACGGCGGTATAGACCGGCTTGAGGTCGCGGGCGATCTGGTCCCAGTACTTCCGCGACGCGTATTTGAACGTGTTGCGGATCAGGTGGATGATGCATGTCTGCACCGTCGTCAGCTCCCACGTCGTGTTGATCGCGTCCGGGAGGCCTTTCAGCCCGTCGCAGACGACGATGCAGACGTCCTCGACGCCGCGGTTCTTGATCTCGGTGAGCACGCCGAGCCAGAACTTCGCGCCCTCACCACCGTCGCCGGCCCAGATCCCGAGGATGTCGCGTTCCCCGCCCGTGGTGACGCCGACGGCGACGTAGAACGGTTTGTTGCGCACCTGCCCGTCCCGCACCTTCACGACGATCGCGTCGATGAACACCACCGGGTAGACGCGGTCCAACGGACGGTTCTGCCACTCGGTCATCTCCTCGATCACCTTGTCGGTGATCTTCGAGATCGTGTCCTTCGAGACGCTGGCTCCGTAGACATCGTCGAAGTGCGCCGCGACCTCACCGGTCGTGAGCCCGCGCGCGGTCAATGACAGCACGATCTCGTCGATCCCGTCCAGCCGACGCTGCCGCTTGCGCACGATCCTCGGCTGGAACGACCCCTCACGATCCCGGGGAACGTCGATCTGCACTGCACCGACCTCGGTCATCACGGTCTTCGCCCGCGTCCCGTTACGGGCATTCTCGCCGGTGCTGGGCTGGTGCTTGTCATAACCGAGGTGCTCGGTCATCTCGACCTCGAGCGCAGTCTCCAGCACCCGCTTCGTTAGCCCGGCGAGCAGCCCGTCCGGGCCGACCAGGCTGACGCCCTTCTCCTTCGCTTCCGCGAGCAGCTGCTCCGCGATCTGCTGCTGATCGATGATCTCTCCCGTCACAGGATCAATCATCTCGATGACATCGGTCATCGCCTTTCCTTTCGGTCAGGCCAGGACCAGATACACCGTTCGTCTGACACTCCCCCTCCTCGGCCAGGGCCGGGGCCTCGTCCACGGCGCCCGCCGGCGCGGCGTCGTCCGCTACGGCGTCGGCAGGGGCCTCGACCGGGACCTCCACGCCCTCATCGAAGACCGCCTGCCCGTCCTCGAACACCGGCTCCGGCAGCGGACCCTCCCAGCCCAGGGTCATCGACTGCCCGGCCCTCTCCCCGGTGCCCTCCAACTCCACCAACGCCACCGAACCATCCGGCCCCGGCTCCGCGCCCTCCGAGACCGTCAACCGCGCCCCCGCGCCCGTGAACGCCGCACCGGAGGAGGTGAAGCCCGCAGTGTCAGGGATCGGGACCATCGACCCGTCCTCCGCCTACCGGAACACCGGCGCTGAGAAACCCTCGAGGATCCATGTCCCCTCGGGGGTAGCGAAGACCTGCGAGGTCTCCGTGCGCTGGGAGAGATCCTCCACCCGCTGCCCCGTCGCCCGCGCCGTCACCTGCGCCGAGACCGCATCAGGCCTCGAGGACACCTGCTCCACGGCCGCCCCCTGCTCCACGGGCGGATCCGACACGAGCGGCGCCGCCACCGCGGGAACCAAACCCGCCCCCAGCAACGACCACACGGCAAGCGAAGCCACGGCAGACGTCGAAAAACCGCGCGCGCGAACAGGGAAAGAGACCACGGCAGAACCCCCCACGAGTACCGGAACGGCCCGCCAGAACAGCGGGCCGGGAAAACCAAGCGAATGACTCAGCGACATCACACACCCCAGCAACCCACCCCGTCAAGCACTTTTTTCACCAAGCAATCGGATAAGGGCTACTTGATGCTTTCGGTGCTCCCGACTTCGGGACCTCTTCGGCGCACAGCCCCGCGTGGGAGGATCTACCCCGAGGGGGTTCCCACATGGAGTTCATGATCCTGGTCGTCGGCCTGTTGTTCGGCACTGTCCTGGTGGTCGGCATCGGCGAGCGCATTCGGCTGCCCTATCCGGTGCTCATGCTCGTCTTCTCCGCCTCGGTCGCGTTCCTGCCGTTCATTCCGGAGATCCACATCGAGCCGGAGCTGATCCTGCCGCTCTTCCTGCCGCCGCTGCTCTACGCGGCGGCGCAGCGCAGCTCGTGGTCGGTGTTCCGCCTGCGCTGGCGGAGCCTGGTCCTGCTCGCCGTGCTGCTCGTCGCCGTGACGGTCGCCGCGGTGGCCGGGCTGACGTGGTGGCTGGTTCCCGCGCTGAGCCTGCCCGCGGCGATCGCGCTCGGGGCGATCGTCGCCCCGCCGGACCCCGTCGCCGTCGAATCGGTGGCCGGCAAGGTCAACATGCCGCGCAAGCTCGTGGCGACCTTGCAGACCGAGGGCCTGTTCAACGACGCGATCGCGATCGTCATCTTCCAGGCCGCCGTCGCGGCGGCGGTCAGCGGAGGCGACGTCGGCTGGGAGATCGTCCCCGGCTTCCTGCTCGGCGCCGCCGGCGCCGTGGTGCTCGGCCTCGCCATGGCGTGGCTCATCGGCGCCGTGACCCGGTTCGTACCCAACCTCGTGGCCCGCTCGGCCGCGACGCTCGTGGCCCCCTACGCCGTCTACCTCCTCGCCGAGGAGGTCCACTGCTCCGGCGTCGTCGCCGTCGTCGTCACCGCCCTCGAGCTCGGCCGCCGCGCCCGCCCGCAGGACTCCGAGGAGCGCCTGACGCGCACGTCCTACTGGGAGGTCGTGGAGCTGCTCACCACGGGCGTCGCGTTCGGCCTGGTCGGCGTGGAGATGCGCTACGTGATCGAGGACGAGGGCCGGGACATCCTGGGCTTCATCCCCGGCCTCGCCGTGGTCTGCGCGGCGGTGCTGCTGGTGCGCTTCGCCTGGATGATGGCGATCTTCAAGCTCGGCGGGACCGAGCGGAAGAACAAGACGCCCGGATCGCTCAAGGAGGTCCTCGTCCTGACCTGGTGCGGCATGCGCGGCCTCGCGACCCTCGCGCTCGCGCTCGCACTGCCGCAGACGACGGCGTCCGGCGATCCGTTCCCGCACCGGAACTTCATCATCGCGGCCGCGTGCGCCGTGCTCCTCGTGACGCTCGTCGGCCCCGGCCTGACCTTGCCGGCGCTCATGCGCTGGCTCAAGCTGCCGGACGACCACGCGCAGCTCGAACGCCAGGAACGGCAATTGGCTCGTCGCGCGGAGCGCGTGGCCCTCGAGGCCGTCAAGCGCTCGACGGCGGCGCAGCAGCTACCGCCCGAGCGCCGCGCAGCGCTGGCCAAGCGGATGTCCTCCCTGCACACGCTCCTCGAGAGCGATGCCGAGGACGATCCGGAGAAGATGCTCAAGATCCGCTCGCTCCTGCAGGTCATGGACCAGGTCCAGCGGGAGGCCCTCGACGCCGCCCGGCAGGAAGTCCTCGTCGCGCGGAAGCAACCCGGCATGGACCCCGAGGCCGCCGACCGCGTGCTGCGCCGGCTCGACCTGCGCACGGTGACGCTCGAGCGCTGAACCGCGGATCGGCATCCCCGGCACCCGCCCGCGTGCTCCGGCGTCGGAATCCCCCGGCGCAATCAGTCCTCGGCGTCGCCGTCGAGGTAGAGCCAGCGGCCGTCCTCGCGCCGGAAGCGGCTGCGCTCGCGCTGCACTCCGCGCCCACCGGGCCCGCGGTAGTGGGCCGCGAACTCGACGACCCCCTCGGCGTCGAACGGCCCGCCGGCCGCGGTGCCGACGATGTCCAGGCGACGCCACTGAAGCTCCGCATCGAGTTCGAGCTCCGCGGGTCGCGTGGAGGGATGCCAGCTCGCCAGCAGGTACTCGACGTCGCCGACGGCGAACGCGCTGTAGCGCGAGCGCATGAGCGCCTCGGCCGTCGCGGGCCACGCCCCCTCGCGCCGCGAGCCGTCCCGGAGCGCGGCATGGAACCGTCCACAGCACTCCCCGTAGGCCTCGCCGCCGAGGCACGGGCACCGGTCCACGTCGCGGAGATCCATGGACCCAACAGTAGCTCCGGCACCCGGTAGACTGGTGCGGCAAGCACGCGGAGCGCCGCCACCCGGCGTGAGACGGCACCTCCGCGGGCGTCTAACCCACCCTCGCGCACAGGAGTCCCCGGATGCCCCGGATCGTTGTTGATGTCATGCCCAAGCCCGAAATCCTGGACCCCCAGGGCAAGGCCATCGTGGGCGCCCTCCCCCGCCTCGGCTTCGACGCCTTCTCCGGCGTCCGCCAGGGCAAGCGCTTCGAGCTGACCGTCGAGGGCGAGGTCACCGAGGCGATCCTCGAGCAGGCCCGCAACGCCGCCGAGACCCTCCTGTCCAACCCCGTCATCGAAGACGTGGTCAAGGTCGAGGTCGTCGCCGACTGATGAGCACCGCGGACCTCCCCCTGATCGGCGACTACTCGCGGCCCGAGGGCGCCCCGCTCGGCGGCGCGCGCATCGGCGTCGTCACGTTCCCCGGCACCCTCGACGACCGCGACGCGGCCCGGGCCGTGCGCCTCGCCGGCGCCGAGTCCGTCTCCCTCTGGCACGCCGACGAGTCCCTGCAGGACGTCGACGCCGTGGTCATCCCCGGCGGCTTCTCCTACGGCGACTACCTGCGCGCCGGCGCCATCTCCCGCTTCGCCCCCATGATGGGGCGGATCATCGACGCCGCGAACTCCGACGCGAAGCTGCCCGTGCTCGGCATCTGTAACGGCTTCCAGATCCTCACCGAATCCCATCTGCTGCCGGGCTCGATGATCAAGAACGACCACTTGAAGTTCCTCTGCCGGGACCAGGTCCTGCGCGTCGAGAACAACCGGACCGCCTGGACCAACCAGTACGCCGAGGGCCAGGAGATCAGCATCGTCCTGAAGAACCAGGACGGCCAGTACGTCGCCGACGAGAAGACGCTCGACGCCCTCGAGGCCGAGGGCCGCGTGGCGTTCCGCTACGTCGGCTGGAACCCCAACGGCTCCCGCCGCGGCATCGCCGGCATCACCAACGCCGCCGGCAACGTCGTGGGCCTGATGCCGCACCCCGAGCACGCCGTGGAGGCGGGCTACGGGCCCGACCACACCGGAACCGACGGGCTGGGCTTCTTCACCTCCGTCCTGAGCACCCTTGTTGGAGGCACCAAGTGAGCGCCGCAGAGACCACCGGCACGCAGGCCGATCAGCGCCAGTTCAACATCGACACGGTCGAGCACGCCGCCGGGACCCCGGACACCGAGCTGCCCTGGGCCGAGCTGGGCCTGAAGCGCAACGAGTTCGACGAGATCGTCAAGGTCCTCGGCCGCCGGCCGACCGCCGCCGAACTGGCCATGTACTCCGTCATGTGGTCCGAGCACTGCTCCTACAAGTCCTCCAAGAACCACCTGCGCCAGTTCGGCGACAAGGTGACCGAGGAGATGAAGAAGCACATGCTCGTGGGCATCGGCGAGAACGCCGGCGTCACCGACCTGGGCGACGGCTGGGCCGTGACCTTCAAGATCGAGTCCCACAACTCGCCGTCGTTCGTGGAGCCCTACCAGGGCGCGGCGACCGGCATCGGCGGGATCGTGCGCGACATCATCTCGATGGGCGCCCGCCCCGTAGCCGTCATGGACCCGCTGCGCTTCGGCGCGATCGACCACCCGGACACCGCGCGCGTCATGCACGGCGCCGTCGCCGGGATCGGCGGCTACGGCAACTCGCTGGGCCTGCCGAACATCGGCGGAGAGATGGTCTTCGACTCCGTCTACCAGGGCAACCCGCTCGTCAACGCGCTGGCCGTGGGCGTCATGCGCCACGAGGACATCCGCCTGGCCAACGCCTCCGGCCAGGGCAACAAGGTGGTGTTGTTCGGCGCCCGCACGGGCGGCGACGGCATCGGCGGGGCCTCCGTGCTGGCCTCGGAGTCCTTCGACGACACCAAGCCGTCCAAGCGCCCCGCCGTCCAGGTCGGGGACCCGTTCGCGGAGAAGGTGCTCATCGAGTGCTGCCTGGAGCTCTTCAAGGGCTCGCTCGTGGAGGGCATCCAGGACCTCGGCGCCGCGGGCATCTCCTGCGCCACCTCGGAGCTGGCCTCCAACGGCGACGGCGGCATGGAGGTGGAGCTGACCAGCGTGCTGCTGCGCGATCCCACGCTGACCCCGGGCGAGATCCTGATGTCCGAGTCCCAGGAACGCATGATGGCCGTCGTGTCGCCGGAGAACGTCGAGGCGTTCGAGGCCGTCATGGAGAAGTGGGCCGTGGAGTACTCGTGGCTCGGCGAGGTCACCGACACCGGCCGCCTGGTCATCACCTGGAACGGCGAGGTCATCGTCGACGTCGATCCCCGCACGGTGGCGCACGAGGGCCCGGTCTACGACCGCCCGTACGCCCGCCCGGAGTGGCAGGACCCGCTGCAGGCGGACTCCTTCCGGGATTCCGACGCCGGGGCCTCCCTCCCTGCCTCGGGCGACGAGCTGCGCGCGGCCCTGCTCGAGCTGATCGCCTCGCCGAACATGTGCAGCAAGGACTGGATCACCAACCAGTACGACCGCTACGTCGGCGGCAACACCGCGCTGTCCGCCCCGGACGACGCCGGCGTGGTCCGCGTCGACGAGGAGACGGGCCTGGGCGTGGCCCTGGCCACGGACGCCAACGGCCGCTACACCTACCTCGATCCCTATCAGGGCGCGCAGCTCGCGCTGGCCGAGGCGTACCGCAACGTCGCGACCACGGGCGCCGTGCCGATGGCGGTCTCCGACTGCCTGAACTTCGGCTCGCCCGAGGACCCGGACGTCATGTGGCAGCTCGCGGAGGCCATCCGCGGCCTCTCCGACGCGTGCATGGAGCTCGGCGTCCCGGTCACCGGCGGCAACGTCTCCCTCTACAACCAGACGGGAACCACCCCGATCCACCCGACCCCCGTGGTCGCGGTGCTGGGCCGCTTCGACGACGTCGCCCGCCGCACACCCTCGGGCTGGCGCGCCGACGCCGACGGCCAGGCCGTGTACCTGCTGGGCGCCACGCGCGACGAGTTGGACGGTTCCGAGTTCGCGAACCTGCGCGGGCACCTCGGCGGCGTTCCGCCGCGCGTGGACCTGGCCGCGGAGAAGCTGCTCGGCGAGCTGCTCGTCAACGCCTCGCGCGACGGCATGATCGACGCGGCGCACGACCTCTCCGAAGGCGGCCTCGCGGCGGCCCTGTCCGAGATGGTGCTGCGCTACGGCACCGGCGCCCGGGTGGCGCTGGACGACTTGTGCGAGCGCGACGGGATCGACGCGTTCACGGCGCTGTTCTCCGAGACGCAGGCCCGCGCCGTCGTCGCGGTCCCGCGCTCGGAGGAAGTCCGCTTCAACGACATGGTCGGCGCCCGCGGCTACCCCGTGGTGCGCCTCGGCGTCGTCGACGCGCAGGCGGACGCGCTCGAGGTGCAGGGGCTGTTCACCGTGCCGGTCGCCGAGCTGCGCGAGGCGCACGAGGGCACGCTGCCGAAGTACTTCTGAGCCCACACGGCCCGGCTTGTCGCCGGGCCCCCGGGCCACCGCCGCGAGCGCGCCACCCCCTCCGGGTGGCGCGCTCGCCGCCGTTTCCGGGCGGTGCGCCGGCCCCGCTGCGGCATTCCACAACGGCCCCCGTCAAGCATTGTGAATGCCATTCACCGGGGATAGCGTGGAAGGACCAGCCGATCCCGCACCACAGGCCGTGGGCGGTGAGTTGCAAGTCTTACTCCACCGGCAACGGCTTCGGCGCGGGTTCTCAAAGGAGAGAACTCAATGGGCAGTGTTGGTCTGTTGTATGTCGGGGCCGTCCTTTTCCTGAACGGCCTCATGCTTCTGGGAAAGGTCCCCGCCAAGGCGGCGGCCCCCATCAACTTCTTCGTCGGGGTCATGCAGGTGGTGTTCCCGACGATCATCATCAGCCAGTCCGGCGGCGATCCAGCGGTGATCCTCGGCGCGTCCGGCCTGTACCTCTTCGGATTCACCTACCTCTATGTCGCCCTCGACATCACGTTCGACCTCGACGGGGCCGGCCTCGGCTGGTTCTCGCTGTTCGTGGCCGTCGTCGCCGCCGTCATGGGCTACGTCCAGTTCACGCTCGTCGGAGATCCGGTCTTCGGCGTGATCTGGCTCCTGTGGGCCGTCCTCTGGCTCCTGTTCTTCCTGCTCCTGGGCCTGAAGATGGATGCGCTGACCACCGCCACCGGGTGGTTCACCGTCGTCGTCGCCCACATCACCGCCACGATTCCCGCGCTGCTGCTGCTCACGGGCCAGTTCCAGAGCACCGCCATGTGGGCCACGGTCCTCGCCGTCGTCGGCGCGGTCGCCCTCGTCGGTGCCCTCGCCGCGGGCCGGCGCGGGGCGGGCAGCCCGGCTTCCGGCGACAGCACCGCGGCCGCCGCCCAGGGAGGCGCCTCCTGACCACTTACCCCTGACCCACGCACACGCCACGCCGAAGCGCGGGGGCCGGGCCACGCAGCCCCGGCCATGCCCGTCGGCGATCCGAGGAAAGGAGTCCGCGGCCATGCCGCTCTACGAGTTCCGCTGCCCCGAGGGGACCAGCACCGAGGCGTCGTTCAGCATGGCCTCCGCCCCCGACGTCGTCGACTGCCCCTGCTGCGGGGGACCCGCGCGTCGTCGCATGGGAGTCCCCCGCCTCTCGATTGGCGGTTCGGCGGCCTTCGGGTTGATCGACCGGGCCGAGCGCAGCGCCCACGAGCCCGACGTCGTCACGTCCCTTCCGGGCGCCGGGCGCCGGGCGCCCCGCTACACCTCGAACCCCCTGCACCAGAAACTGCCCCGTTCCTGACGGGGCCTTCTCCCGCCGCCGGGAGACCGGCGGCGGATCCGTATCCCTCCGACAAGCCCTTCATCCCCATCACGACATCGCTGCAAGGAGAAGAACGATGCCAGACGTCATTTTCCCTCTCGATTCCAGCAAGAAGTTCGAGGACCAGGAGAAACTCGGACACAACCGGTGGCACCCGGAGATCCCGCCCGTGGCCACGCTCAAGCCGGGCGACACCTTCCGGGTGGACTGCCGAGAATGGTTCGACGGCGCGATCGTCAACGACGATTCGGCCGACGACATCCTCAACGCCCCGCTCCTGACGGTGCACAAGCTCTCGGGCCCGTTCGCCGTGGAGGGCGTCAAGCCGGGCGACCTGCTCGTCGTCGACATCCTCGACGTCGGGGCCATCCCGCAGGAGGACTCCGGACCGCTCGCGGGCCAGGGCTGGGGCTACACCGGCATCTTCTCGAAGAACAACGGCGGCGGATTCCTCACCGACCAGTTCCCCGACGCGTACAAGGCGATCTGGGACTTCACGGGCCAGGTCGCGACGTCGCGGCACATCCCGGAGGTCGCCTTCGAGGGCCTGATCCACCCCGGCCTGATGGGCACGGCCCCGTCGGCGGAGCTGCTGGCCAAGTGGAACAAGCGCGAGGGCGACCTCATCGCCACCGACCCGAACCGGGTCCCGCCGCTCGCGCTGCCTCCCGAGGGCGAGCATGCGGTCCTCGGCGGCCTGCCGCGCGAGGAGTGGGCGCGCGTCGGCGCGGAGGCGGCCAGGACGGCGCCACCGCGTGAGAACGGCGGCAACCAGGACATCAAGAACCTGTCCAAGGGCACCCGGGTGTTCTACCCGGTGTTCGTGGACGGCGCCAACCTGTCCATGGGCGACCTCCACTTCTCCCAGGGCGACGGCGAGATCACGTTCTGCGGAGCCATCGAGATGGGCGGGTTCATGGACCTGCGCGTGGACGTCATCAAGGGCGGCATGGAGACCTACGGCGTGAGCGAGAACGCCATCTTCATGCCGGGCCGGGTGGATCCGCGCTTCAGCGAGTGGCTCGCGTTCTCGGGCACCTCGGTGACGCTCGACGGCGAGCAACGCTACCTGGACTCGCACTTGTCCTACCAGCGGGCGTGCCTGCACGCGATCGACTACCTCGTGAAGTTCGGGTACTCGCCGGAGCAGGCGTACCTGATCCTCGGCGCGGCGCCGATCGAGGGCCGCCTGTCCGGGGTGGTGGACATCCCGAACTCGTGTTCCACGGTGTACATCCCGACGGCGATCTTCGGGTTCGACGTGCGCCCGTCGGCCTCGGGACCGTACCAGGTGGACCCGGGGATCGGGGCGCCCAAGGCGGCCAACGTCGTCTGAGGCCTCCGCAAGCGGTGGAGCTCCCACGAAGGTGTTCCGAATCCACCTGCGGATTCGGAACACCTTCGGAGTTCAGCGGCGTCGCGCCGGCGCCCGCCCAGAGACACCCTCACCTCGTGCCGCCGAGCTCCGCCGGCACGTCCCGGCGCCGGAACGCCGCGAGGGCCGCGGCGGCCAGGACCACGGCCACGACGCCGGCCCCGAGGACCGCGGTGCCCGCCGTGCCGAATCCGTCCACGCCCATCGCCCCGAACGGCTCGGCGTCGAGGACCGCGGGCGGCAGGTCCATGAGCGGACCGTAGAGTCCGACGAGCATCGCGGTCCCGAGGGGAACCCACAGCCAGAGGCCGGAACGGGACAGGGCGTGCAGGAGCAGCGCGGCCGCGGTCCAGCAGGCCGCGAGCGGCCAATACGCCAACGCGGCGGCGGCCATCTCCGTGGCGGCCCCGGGGCCGAGGACCGATGCCGCCCCGGCCCCGAGCCCGGCGCCGGCGGCCAGCAGCAGCACGCCCGAGGCCAGCACGGAAAGCACGAGCGGCGCCGCCTGGACGGAGGGCCGGCGCACCGCCCCGGCGAGGAGCAGCTCGGTCCTCCCGGCGTCCTCGTCGGCGCGGAGCGCGTGCGCTGCGGTCCCCGCGTAGACGGCCACGGCCATCGCGAAGAACTTCAGGAACAACGCCATGGTCTGCCGCACCAGGTCCTGCCCGCCCTCCTCGCCGAGCAGGCGCAGCAAATCCGGCTGGACCCGGAACTCCTCGACGACGGCCTCCGCGAGGGCCCCGCACAGCACGGCGAGGACGGAGACTGCGACGAGCCACCACAGGATGCGCCACCGCTCGCCGCGCAGGGCCAGTCCGGGCAGCGTCCTGCCGAACACCGTGGCCCGGGTCCGGCCGCGGCGGGCCGGGAGCAGGCCGGCACCGAGGTCCCGGCGGACGGAGAGCGCGTGCGCGGCGGCGAGCAGCACCACGGCGAGGCCGAGGGTCAGCAGCAGCGGCCACCAGCGCAGTTCGACGTAGACCCGGCTCTGCTGCAGCCATCCGATCGGAGACGCCCAGGACAAGGGACCGCCGCCGGCCTGCTGCGCGTCGCCGAGCCCACGCAGGACGTAGGCGGCGAGCAGGACCGCCCCGGCCGTCCCCGCCGCGGTCCTGGCGCTCTCCGTCAGCTGGGCGGTCACCGCGGCCACGGCCCCGAACACCATCCCGCCGGCGGCCAGCGCGGCCCCGTAGGCGATCGAGTCGGCCAGGCCGAATCCCAGGCCGGCGAGGGCGGCGGCCATGGTCGCGCCGATGAGGGCGTTGGCCCCGGTGAGGAGGACGACGCCGGACGCCGCCGGCGCGGCCCGGCCGACGGGGGCGGCGCGGAGCAGCTCGGTCCGCCCCGCCTCCTCCTCCGCACGCGTGTGGCGGACGACGAGCTGCAGGGACATGACCGCGACGGCGACGATCGTCAGGCCGAGCATCTCGTTGGCGAGCATCACCGGCACGGTGTAGTGCTCGAGCCCGAATCCCGGCCCGGCCAGGAGGGCCGCGGCGGGTTCGCGCATGATCCAGCCGCGCGCCTCGAGGGCCCCCGGCTCGGAGTAGACCGCGGGGACGGCGACGGCGATGTAGGCGGTCAGGCCCGCCAGCAGCAGGGCCCATGCGGGGACGCGGAACCTCTCCCGGCGCGCCATCGCCCGCAGCAGGAGGCCTGCGCCGGCCAGCGGCCCGTCCCCGGCAGGACCGGCCGAGCGGTGGCGGCCGGAGGTCGCCGCGACCGTGCTCACGGCGCCCTCCCGGCGTCGTCCGTCGCCGCGTCGACCGCCTCCGTCCCGACCCCGGCATCGTCCTTCCCGGCGCCAGCCGCCTGCGCCCGGGCCCCGGCGTCGTCCGTCCCGTCCCGGTAGTGGTGGACGAAGAGCTCCTCGAGGCTCGGCGGCGTGCTCGTCAGGGAGCCGAGCCCGTGCCGGGCGAGGGCGCGGACCACGGACTCCATGGCGCCGTCGTCGACCGTGAAGCGGAGCCGGCCGGCGTCCTCGTGCACGCCGTGGACCCCGGGCAGCGCGGCGATCGCCGCCGCCGGGGCCTCCGTCTGCACGGCCACCGCGCTGCGGGTCAGCCGGCGCAGCTCGGCGAGGGACCCCGACTGCACCGTGCGCCCCTCGCGGATGATCGTGAGACGCGTGCACAGCGCCTCGACCTCGCCGAGGATGTGGCTCGAGAGCAGGACGGTCGCGCCGCGTGCGGCCGCCTCGCGGACGGCGTCCTGGAAGACGATCTCCATGAGCGGATCGAGCCCGGAGGTGGGCTCGTCCAACACGAGCAGCTCCGCCCCGGACGCCAGGGCGGCGACGAGCGCGACCTTCTGCCGGTTGCCCTTCGAGTAGCTGCGGGTCCGGCGGCCGGGATCGAGCTGGAAGTCCGCGAGCAGGCGGTCCCGCAGCACCGGGTCCAGGCCCCCGCGCAGCCGGCCCAGGAGGTCGATCACCTCGCCGCCGGTCAGCCGCGGCCACAACGTCACCTCGCCCGGGACGTAGGCCAGCCGCCGGTGCAGGGCGACCGCGTCCCGCCACGGATCGGCCCCGAAGAGCCGCACCGTCCCGGCATCGGCGCGCAGCAGCCCCAGCAGGATCCTGATCGTCGTCGACTTGCCGGAGCCGTTGGGCCCCAGGAACCCGTGGATCTCGCCCGGTCTGACCGCAAGGTCCAGCCCGTCGAGGGCACGCGTGGAGCCGAAGGCCTTGACCAGGCCCTCGACGTGGACCACCCCGTCCATTCCCGCCACCTCCGCTGCCGATGGGTCGTGCGGACCGTTACCAGCCAGCATCGCCCACCCGCGGGGCGTCGTCCAGCGCGGGCTGGCAACGGCCGCGCGCCTATCCTCCCGCGGCGAGCCTGAAGGCGGCGGCCACGTAGCGGTCCGTGACGAGGCGCTGGACGGCGGCTGCCGCCGGCGCGCCGAGCCGCGTCGCCACAGTGGCGGGTCGGCTGTAGGCGAAGACCTCGACGTAGACGGAGCCGTCGGGGTCCAGGACGGCGCGGAACGACTCCTCGCCGGCCTCGGGATGCCCGCGCAGCGTCCCATAGCCGAAGCCGGCGCCCACGGAACCGCCAGCTCCGGCCACGGGGCCGGGCTCCGGCGTCGTCCGCCCTGACGCCGGCCCACCGGCACCCGCGGGAGGCTCCTCGACCCAGAGCACGCGGCACGGGGCGGGCAGGCGGAACGGACCCGCGCCGAAACCGGAGACGACGCGCACGCCCGGCGCCGCCCGTTCCCGCTCGGCGTCGACCACCAGGCCCGCGCCGCGCTGCAGCCCCCAGCCCAGGATCCCCTCGGCGAGCCGCCGGAACGCCTCCTCCCCGTGCCCGACGCGGACGTGCCGGCGCACGACGTGGTAGCCCGGCGGGGCCTCGCCCGTGCGCGTGTGGCCGTGGTCCGGATAGTTCAAGTCGGCGGGACGCCCGAGCCGGGCGAGGCGGCGCAGCGCTGCGAGCTCGCTGGGCCCCTGCTTCTGCAGGACGACGCCGGTCACCGCCAGGGCGAGCCGGCCGCCCCATCGCGCCGGCAGTCCCACGCGGCGCCCGCGCGGCAGGCGCACGGACGGCCGCTCGAGCCCGAGCAGCTCCAGCTGCCGCTCGTCCAGCGTGTCCACGACGGCGGCGAACAGCAGCCGGTACCCCGGGAGCAGGAGGGGGTCAAGCGGCGGCTCCTTGAGGAAGGCGACCACCTCCCGGACGCGGGGCCCGCCCGCGAGCCGGCCTGCGGCGTCGTACTCCGCCAGCCTCGCGCGCAGCTGCTCCTCGCTGCGCGGCGGGTCCTCGACCCCCATGAGCTCCCCCGCGACCGCCCACTCGCGCACGTACGCGTCCGCGCCGCCGCGATCGGCCGGCACCGGGCCGCGGAAGTGCTCGTAGCTGCGCAGGAACGCGTCCGTGAACGCCAGGTGCACCCACTCGGCCAGCCCCGGATCGTTCGCGGCATACGGCCTCTCCGTCCCGGTGCCGTCGACGTAGCTGCCCGTGACCGGACCGTGCCGGCGGCGGACGTACGCGCACGCCGCGCGGGCGGCGCCCGTATCGCCGTAGGTGAGCGTGAAGATCCAGCGGATGGTCCCGGCGAGGCGGGCCAGCGGATCCGTGCGGTAGTCGGAATGCTCGGCGACGCCGGCGAGCGCCCCCGGGTGCAGGGCCTGGACCAGGAGCGCACGGATCCCGGCCGCGATCGGGGTCATGCCGCCGTGGACGGCCCACGTCGCCGAATCCGGGGCGAAGAAGCCGGCGTCGTCGCCGTCGGCGAGCGCCTCCTCCCACGCCGGGACGCCGTCCGCCTGCCCGGAGAAGGTCAAGCGGAGCCGGGTGCGCAACGGGGACAGCGGGTCCATGCGCCCAGCGTACCGCCGGACGTGGGGCCCGGGGGGCGGCTGGACGGCTGGACGCGAGGGTTGGGCGGTTGGGCGCGGGCGCGGGTCCGGAGGGCCGTGGGCCGGCACGGGCCCGGGGCGCGTGTCCCGAATCGTTACGGCCCGTGCGGCCGCTCCGCGTCTACGCTGGTGGCATGCTCCACCGACGCCGCACCGCGGCCCTGATGTTGGCCGCCGCCCTGGCGGGGACCCTGGCCCTGACCGGATGCGACATGGCCCGCGACGTCTTCCCCAAGGCGTTCGAGAGCGAGCAGGCACCGGCGTCGTCCGCCCCCACGGAGAAGCCCGCCCCCTCGCCGGAGGGCGAGTGGAAGACCGTGACCACCGACGCCGGAGACGTGTCCTTCCGGATCCGGACGGACTGGCGCGTGCAGAGCGCCCCCGCGCAGCAGGGCAGCTCCACGACCGGCATCCCGTCCTACCGCGTGCTCGATTCCGGCGGCCGCGAGCTGGCCGTGCTGCAGCAGAACCCCGGCGGCCTCACGTCCCAGGCGCTCCCGGGTTCCTCCTTCACGGCCGTCGACGCCGTGCCGGCCACGGGCGTGCCACTGCTCGTCGACGCGTCCAAGGCGCAGGTCCTCTTCGACCTCACGACCCACCCGAACGGCGACAGCGACGCGGTCTACGGGCTCACGTCCGGTCTCCCCGCGACCGCGGCCGCCGCCCCCGGGGCAAGGGTGCCGCTCGGCGGCGGGATCCAGGGCTACCCCAAGCTCGCCGGGCCGCTCGTCTTCCAGGGCGTGCTGGACCTCGGCGCAGACGCGCGCGCGAACCGGCAGGAGGCGGCGCTCGCCGCCGCTCGCGAGTACGCCTTAAGCCAGGAATACGCCGACATCACGGCGATGATGCTCTCCCTCGACTACCACCCGGAGCGCGCGCAGGCCGTCGAGTGCGCCGGGTCGTCCTTCATCTACGAGGCCGTCAACGTGGACTGCGCGACCGTCCTCGACGTCTACCACACGGCCCGGATCGCGGAGGACTTCGATTCCCGCTCCGGCTCACGCGTCCGGGTCAAGGGCAAGTACGTGTGCGATCTCAAGGAGCTCGGCGCCCGGCACGACGGGCTGCCTCCGGGGTACGGGATCGACGGGACGTGCCGGGTCGACGGCGGCTACGGCTCGTTCACAGCGGTCTGGAAGGAACGCTAGGGGCCGCTCGCGCGCCGGGCGGGGCGGGGTGGCGAGGCCCCGGGCATCGAAGCCTCCCAGTTCCAGCGGCCCGAGCTGCCGGAACCACGGCGTGTCGGGACGACACGCCGTGGGAGCGGTCCGGGACGTGGGAAGTACTGCAGCGGTGGGTCAGCCGACCTCGAGCTCGCCCATCGCGTCCCAGCCCTCGCCGTCGACCTGCCGGCTGACGATCCGCGGCGTCGCGGCGAGCAGCGGGCGCATGGCCTCCAGGCCGGCGGCGAAGTGCTCGCTGCTCACGTGCGCCTCGCCGGCGCCGTCCTTGAAGGCCTCCACCAGCACGAACTCATTCGGGTCCTCGACGGAGCGGGACCACTCGAACCAGAGGTTTCCCTCCTCGGCGCGCGTGGACCGCGTGAACGGGCCGACGGCGTCGAGGAACGACTCGGAGTGCTCGGGCTTGACGGGGAATTTCACGACGATGAAGATCATGCCCCCACCCTAACCGGCGGGGGCGGCGCGGGGCCCGGCGGGCCGTCCTACTCGTCCGGCGCGGGCGGCCCGGGCGGCGCGGTCCGGCCCCCGGAGTCCGCCGATCCCGCGGCCGCGGCGGCCTCGGCCCGGACCTGCTCGTAGGCCTTCTGCGCGTAGTCGACCTGCTCGGGGGTGCCGTGCTCGCGTGCCTCGCGGAGGGCCCGCCGGAACTGGCGGAGCGCGCCGGCCTTGTCACCGGCGTCGTACAGCGTCCACGCCCAGTTGTTCAGGAACGCGGCCGTCCAGCGCCGGGTGCGCGGGTCGGCGGCCTCGGCGACGGCGATCCCGCGCTCGGTCCACTGCGCCGCCCGGCCGGGGTCGGCGATCGCGAGCATGTGGAGCGCGTCGGCGGCGAGGAAGGGCGCGGTGGCGCTCGCGTAGCCGGCCGCCTGCCCGAAGAGGACGACGGCGGCGCCCGGGTCCCCGGAGGAGTTCAGCACCCTGCCGCGTTCCAGGAGGACGCGGGCCCAGAGTTCCGCCCGGCCCTGACGCCCCAGCGCAGCGTCGCGGGAGTCGAGGTGGTCCTCGACGCCCTGCAGCAGCTCGAGCGCCTCCGTGAAACGCTCCTGCAGGCCGAGCGCCCGGGCGGCCTGGGTGAGCAGGACCTGCCGCTCCGCGCCGGACGCGTGATGGGCGGCGGCGCGGAAGCGGGCCTCACTGGCGCGGGGATCGTTGAAGTCCCAGAGTTCGTCGAGCTGTTCCTGGCGCATGATCCAAGGGTAGGCCCAGCAGCCCGGGGTCGGTCAGAGTCCGGACAAGGTCAGGGTCCGAACCGGCTCAGAGCCCGGCGTCGCGGCGGAATCCGAGGGCGGCGCGGCAAGGGGCGGGCAGCTTCTCCACCACGAGGTCGTAGGAGTCCTCGACGAGGTCGAGGACGTCGCGTCCGGTCAGCGTGGCCCCGGGCGAACCGACTCCGGTGCAGTCCACCGTGTTCCAGTGCTTCTTGCTCATATGGTAGCCGGGAGTGATCTCGGGGTGGGCACCGCGCAGCTGCACGGCGAGCGCCGGCTCGCACTTGAGGTTGACGACGGCGCCGTCCTCGCGCGGCCAGAGCAGCGCGAACATCTTCACGGGCCCGTCCGCGCGGCCGCGCACCTTGATCACGGCCGTGTCCGGGCCGAAGGGGAAGTCCTCGAACGCCCCGGGCAATGCCAGGCAGGCATCGCGCAGGGTCTTGTAGTCCATGAGCGCCATCCTATGCTTGCGTCATGGACACGCCTTCGAATGCCGCCGACGCCGCCCGACGGGCCGCGGGACACCCCTGGCTCGAGCGCGCGGCCCGCCTGGGCTACGTCGCGAACGGGATCCTCCACGGCGTCATCGGCGTCCTCGCGCTGGTGCTGGCCGGCGGCGGTTCGGCGGACGCCGACCAGTCGGGCGCCCTGCAGGCGCTCGCCCAGCAGCCGTTCGGCTCCGCGCTCCTGTGGGCCGGCGCCGCGGGTTCGCTGCTCCTGGGCCTGTGGAACGTGGGCGAGGCCGTCTTCGACCGCGGCCGGGCGGTGGAGCGCGTCAAGGACGCCGCGACGGGTGCCGTCTTCCTCGTCGTCGGCACGGCGTTCGGGCGCTACGCCCTCGGCGGGCGCGACGACTCCGGCGAGGCGGCGAGCAGCGTGAGCGCCGAGCTCATGGGTCACCCCCTCGGGCGCGTGGCGTTGATCGCGCTCGGGGCGGTGTTGATGGGGATGTGCGTGTACTTCGTCTACAAGGGCGTGACCCGCAAGTTCATGGAGGACCTCCGCGTCCCGGGCGGCCGGAAGCGCCACCTGGCGATCGAGGCGACGGGGGCCGTGGGCTACGCGGCCAAGGGCCTGGTGCTGGGCGCGCTCGGGCTCTTGTTCATCGTGGCCACCGTGCAGCACAACCCCGAGGACGCGACCGGGATCGACGGCGCGCTCAAGGCCGTGCGCGACCAGTCCTTCGGGGTCCCGGCACTCGCGGCGATCGGCGTCGGCCTGATCGCCTACGGGGTGTACCTGGTGTTCCGCTCGCGCTACGACACGATGGACTGACCCGTCTAGCCGCGGCGGCGGAGCCGGCGCGCCTCGATCGCCGGGCACGTGTCCATGACGACGTCGAGCCCGGCCGCCTTGGCCCGCGCCGCGGCCGCCTCGTCGACGACGCCGAGCTGCAGCCAGACGGCCTTCGCGCCGATCGCGATCGCGTCGTCGACCACGGCCCCGACCTTCTGCGAGTTCACGAAGCAGTCCACGACGTCGACCGGGTCCGGGATGTCGGCGAGCCGGCGATAGCCGGGCTCGCCGTGCACGGCGTCGCCCTTGAGCGAGACGGGGATGATCCGCATCCCGAGCTGGTCGCGGATCATGCGGGACACGCGCACGGCGACGCCCCTCCGGGGGGACAGCCCCACGATCGCCCAGCGGGCCGGGGTGGTCAGGAGCCGATGGATCAGCTCCGGATCGTTCACGTGCGGCGTGGAATCGCTCATGCCACCACGCTACTCCCCGGCCCCGGGCCGGTGGACTACTTGACCGCGCCCATCGAGAGGCCGCGCACGAGCTGCTTCTGGGCCAGCCAGCCGGCGAGCACCACGGGCAGCGACGCGAGCACCGAGGCCGCGGAGAGCTTGGCCAGGAACAACCCCTCGCTCGTCATGGTGCCCATGAGGAACACGGGCACGGTCGCCGCCTGCGCGGCCGTGAGGTTCAGGGCGAAGAAGAACTCGTTCCAGGAGAAGATCACGCAGATCAGCGCGGTCGCGGCGATGCCGGGCGTGACCATGGGGATCAGCACGGAGCGCAGGGTCTTCAGCAGCCCGGCGCCGTCCATCGACGCCGCCTCGAGCACCTCTCCGGGGACCTCGAGGAAGAACGAGCGCATCATCCACACGGCGATCGGCAGGTTCATGGCCGTGTAGAGCACCACGAGGGTCCACACGTTGTCCAGGACGCGCAGCTGCCCGGAGATCACGTAGATCGGCATGATCACGGCGACCACGGGGAGCATCTTGGTGGAGATGAAGAAGAACAGCACGTCGGAGGTCTTCTTCACGGGCCGGATGCTCAGGGCGTAGGACGCCGGGATGGCCAGCAGGATCACGAGCAGCGTGGAGACGCCCGTGGCGATGAGCGAGTTCAGGAAGTACGGGGCGGCGTCGGTGGAGAGGACGGCCTTGTACTGGTCCAGGGTGGGCGTGAAGAAGAAGGTCGGCGGGTTGGACGCCGCGGCGTTCTCCTCCTTGAAGGACGTCATGACCATCCACGCGACGGGCGCGAAGAACACGAGCGCGAGGACCCACGTGAAGGCGCTGAGCGCGGGGCCCGCGTTGCGCTTGCGGGGGCGGGAGGGGGACGACGCCGGGGCCGGGCCCGGGCGGGCGGCAGGAGTTTCGATCGTGGTGGCCATGGGTCAGTCCTTCTCCTCGAAGCTGCGGAAGATCAAGCGGAGCGCGAACGTCGCGATGACGATGGTCGCGATGACCACGACGACGCCCATGGCGGCGGCCTGGCCGATGTCGAAGCCCAGGAAGGCGCGCTGGTAGATGTAGAAGGGGAGGTTCGCGCTCGCGGTGCCGGGACCACCGGCGGTCATCAGGTAGATCTGGTCGAAGGTGTTGACGACGTAGATGGAGCCGAGCAGCACGGCCAGCTCGATGTAGCGGCGCAGCTGCGGGAGCGTGACGAACAGGAACGTCTTGCCCCAGCCGGCGCCGTCGATCGAGGCCGCCTCGAGCACGTCCTTCGGCTGGGCCTGGAGGCCGGCGAGGACGAGCAGCATCATGAACGGCGTCCACTGCCAGACGAGGGCCATGATCACGGAGAACAGCGGGTGCTGAGAGGTGAAGTCGATCGGGCCGGCCCCGAAGAGGCCGATCACCCAGTTCAGCAGGCCGTAGCTGGGGTTGAGCATGGACACGCCCCACAGCATCGAGGACGCCACCGGCATGATCAGGAAGGGCGTGATGAGCAGGGTGCGGACGATCCCGCGGCCCTTGAAGTCCCGGTCCAGGAGGACGGCGAAGAGCGTGCCGATCACGAGCGAGGCGCCGACGCATCCGAGCGTGATGAGGATCGAGTTCAGGGCGGCGCCGCGGAAGGTGGAGTCGGAGAAGATGTCCACGAAGTTCTGCAGGCCCACGAAGATGTCGCCGTCGGGGCGGAGCAGGTTCCAGGACCGCATCGAGTACCAGATGGTCAGGACGAACGGCAGCTGGGTGACGACGATCGTGAAGACCAGGGCGGGCAGCAGCGGCAGGCGGCGGGACCAGCCGTCGCGGCGCTCCTGCCGCTTCAGCTCGCCCGGGTCCTTCGCCCTCGGTCCGCTTCCGCGGCCCGGGGATTCCGGACGCGGCGCCGTGGCGAGCGGCGCGCGGGAGGGGGCCCCGGCGTCGTTCGGCGTGGGGGTGGGAGTGCTCATGGTCAGCCTTCCGTCCTGTAGGTGCGGGCCACGGTGGTGGCGAAGTTCTGCGCCTGGCGCAGGGCGTCGTCGACGCTCTGGCGTCCGGCGATCGCGGCGGAGATCTGCTGGGCGACGCGCGTGCCCAGGTCCTGGAACTCGGGGATTCCGACGAACTGCAAGCCCGTGTAGGGCACGGGGTGGACCATCGAGTTCTCCTGCGTGGCGTTGCCCATGGCCGTCAGCGTGGGGACGGCGTAGGCCTGGGCGATGTCCGCGTACTCGGGGATCTCGTAGGTGGAGGTGCGGCTGCCGGGGGGCAGGCGCTCCCAGCCCACCGAGTTGCCGACGAGGTGCATGTAGTCCTTGTTGGTCATCCAGGAGATGAAGTCCCAGGCGGCCTGCTTGTTGCGGCTCGTCTCGGGGATCGCCAGGGCCCACGTGTAGAGCCAGCCCGCCGAGTCGGTCTCCTTGACGGGGGCCAGCGCGTAGTTGGTCTTGCCGACGACCGTGGAGGACGACGGGTCCTCGATGGAGGAGACCATCGCGGTCGCGTCGTACCACATGGCCGCGTTGCCCTGGGCGAAGCGGGTCAGGCAGTCGCCGTAGCCGGAGGTCGCGGCGCCGGGCTGGCCGTAGCCGCGGACGAGGTCGACGTAGTCCCCGACGGCGGCGCGGACCTCGGGGCTCTCGAGCTGCGGGTTCCATTCCTCGTCGAACCAGCGGCCGCCGTAGGTGTTGACCACGGTGTTCAGCGGCGCCATGACCTCGCCCCAGCCGGCGAGCCCGCGCAGGCAGATCCCGGCGAAGTCCCGCTCGGGGGCGTGCAGGGCCCGGGCGAAGCCGCGGATGTCGTCCCACGTCGGCTGCTCCGGCATGGCCAGGCCGGCCTCCTCGAAGAGGTCCTGGCGGTAGACGACGAACGAGGACTCGCCGTAGAAGGGCACGGAGTACTGGCCGCCGTTGCGCGTGAGGGACTCGCGGATCGTGGGGATGAAGTCCTGGGCGTCGTAGCCGTCCGTGGCGTCCATGAACGGGGTGAGGTTGGTGATCCAGCCGTTGTCCGCCCACATCGGGGTCTCGTAGTTGGAGATCATGACGACGTCGAACTCGCCGCCACCCGTGGCGACGGAGGCCGTGATCTTCGCGCGGGCCTCGTTCTCCGGGAGGGAGACGAAGCGGACGTTGATGCCGGGGTGCTTGGCCCGGAAGTCGTCCATCAGCGAGATCGCGTCCTGCATCTGGGGGTTGGAGACGATCGCGACGACGAGGCTCTGCGAACCGCTGCCGGCGTTGGCGCCGCAGGCCGCGAGCGTCGCGGTCGCGGCCGCCCCCAGTCCCAGGCCGAGTAGTTGGCGGCGATTGACCCGCAGATCACGTGGCTCCATTGGAACGCTCCTTGTGGTGGTGGATCGCCGAGGTTGCTGCTCATATGATTCGAACTCGACGCTCATTTGATATGTGACTGTAGTCATATAGGATCAAATGAGCAAGACTTCAGACTCAAACGAGTGTGATCCATTCCGAAACGGGGTCCCCACCATGTCCTCAACCCGGCCCTCCGACGCCGGCGGCACGCCGCCGGACCACCACCAGCTCCTCGCGGACATCGCGACGTCCTACTACCTGGAGAACGAATCCAAGGTCGAGATCGCCAAGGCCCACGGCATCTCCCGCTTCCAGGTGGCCCGCTACCTCGACGAGGCCCGCAGGGAGGGCGTCGTCACGATCACCATCAAGCGGCCCGTCCCCCACCCAGGGGACCTCGACGCCTTCGCGGCCGCCCTCGGCGTGGCCTCGATCGAGGTCGCCCGCGTTCCCGGAGCCGGCGAGGAGGCCCGGGACATGGTGGCCCGCGCGGCGGCCGGGCTCCTCGCCGACCTGGCCCGCAGCGGCAACACCATCGGCGTCTCCTGGTCCCGGACGCTGAACCTCATGGCGTCCCACCTGCCGGGCCTGCCGGGATGCGACATGGTCCAGCTGGCCGGCGACCTCACGGTCGGCAACGACGGCGGGTCCGGGCAGCTGCTGCACCGCCTCGGCGCGGTCGCGGGTGGCCGCACGTGGCCGCTTCCCGCCCCGCTGATCGTCGAATCGGCCCAGACGGCCGAGAGCCTGCGGCGCCAGCCGGAGGTCTCCGAGGCGCTGCGCCGGGCGGACCACCTGGACCTCGCCGTCGTCGCCCTCGGCACGTGGGCCGCGGGCCACTCGACGGTCTGGGCGCGGCTGACCGAGGACGAGCGGCGGACGGCGGCGGAGGCCGGCGCCGTGGCCGAGTGCTCGGGCCGCCTGCTCACGGAGGACGGGGAGCCGGTCGACGGCGGCGTCGACTCCCGCGTCATGGCGGTGAGCATCGCCCAGCTGCGCAAGACGCCGGCCGTGATCGCCGTGGCCACGGGCGCGACGGGCCTGCCCGGCGTGCTGGCCGCGGTCAAGGCGGGCATCGTCCGCCACCTCGTCGTCGACGCGGAGCTGGCCGGCGCGCTCGCGGCCCGCCTCGGCATCGAGGGCCCGGAGGCCCCGGGCGGCCCCGGGCAGGGGGCGGCCGTCGACACCGGCGGCCCGTCCGCCGCGGCAGGGGAGTCGAAGCGATGAGGGACGCCGTCGTCGGCATCGACTCCTCGACGCAGTCGTGCAAGGTCCTGGTCGTCGATCCGGCGACGGGCGAGGTCCTGCGCTCGGCAAGCACGGCCCACCCGGACGGGAGCAGGATCGATCCGCGGGTCTGGGTCACGGCCCTGCGGAAGGCCTGGGCGGAGGCGGCACCGGGCAGCACGGAGCGGATCGTCGGCGTCGGGCTCGCCGCCCAGCAGCACGGCATGGTGGCCCTCGACGCCCACGGCGAGCCGGTCCACGACGCGCTGCTGTGGAACGACACCCTGAGCGCCGAGGCCGCGCGCCGGATGGTCGCCGAGCGCGGGGGCCGGTTCTGGGCCGAGGCGGTCGGCAGCGTGCCGGTGGCCTCCTACACCCTGACCAAGCTCGCCTGGCTCGCGGAGCACCGCCCGGAGGACGCCGCCCGTACGGTGCGCGTCGTGCTGCCGCACGACTACCTGAACCACGCCCTGACCGGCGAGTACTTCACGGACCGCTCCGATGCGAGCGGCACCGCCTACTACAGCCCGCGCACGGGCTACCTCGAGGACGTGCTGCGCGAGTACTTCGGGCGCGTCCCGGAACTTCCCGAGGTCCTGGCACCGGACGGAGTGGGCGGGCGCCTGCTGCCGGAGTGGGGTGCCGGTCCCGCCCCGGTCTCGGCCGGGGCGGGCGACAACGCGGCGGCCGCGCTCGGCCTGGGGATGCGCCCGGGCGAGGTCGCGGTCTCGATCGGCACCTCGGGCACCGTGTTCCGCCCCGTGACGCAGATTCCGACGCCGGATGCGAGCGGCGCGGTCGCGGGCTTCGCCGACGCCGAGGGCGGCTATCTGCCCCTGATCGCGGTCATCAACGCGGCCCGCGTCATGACCTCGACGGCCGGGCTGCTGGGCGTGGGGCTGCCGGAGTTCGACGCGCTGGCCTCGTCCGGGGCGTCCGACGCCGGCGGCCTGCTGATGCTGCCGTATTTCGACGGGGAACGCACGCCCAACCTCCCGGACGCCACGGGGTCGCTCGTGGGCGTCAGCCGTTCCTCCTTCAGCCGCGAGAACATGGCCCGGGCCTCCGTCCTGGCGGTCCTGAATTCGCTCGCCGACGCGGCCGACGCGCTGTCGGCGGTGTCCGGGCCGGCGGAGCGGTATCTGCTGATCGGCGGCGGATCGAAGTCGCGCTCGCTCGGCGCGGCCGCGCCGGAGCTCTTCGGGGCGCCGGTCGATGTCCCGGTGGCCGGCGAATACGTGGCCCTGGGCGCCGCCCGGCAGGCGGCCTGGGCGGCGTCCGGGGAGCTCCCGGCGTGGGAGCGGCGGATGGCGGCCAGCTACGAGCCGTCCGCACGGGAGGCAGGAACCGCCTCGGAGTCCTGGGGCGCGGCCGTCAGGCGGAACTACGCACAGGAACGCCGGAGGCTCTACGGCTCCTAAACCACACCGACCCCCCAGGACCCCGCGCACTTTTACCTTCAAGCAAACGCGAAGGCCCTGGTCAGAAGCTTTGGGCGGATCGAAAGCCGCGCAGGAGCGGCGAAAGGTGCGCTGGATTGGCTGCACCCGGAGCACGCACACGTGAAGCGTGCGCGGGATCGGCGGGCCTCCGGTTACCCCGCCGCGCGTCAGCCCGCGATCCCGGCCCATCCGCTGGCGCGCAGCCGCTCGATCAGCTCGCGCACGCCGGACTCCCTGAGCACGGCCAGCGCGGCGAGGTAGTGCCGTGTGAAGCCCTCGTGGTCCGCGAGGTCGCCGAACAACTCCGGGTCCCGCACGAACGCGAGGGGATCCCGGTCCTGCTCCGCGGCCGCGGCCATGACGCGGTCCCGCAGCCGGTCCACGACCTGGATCGGCGCTCCGGCCTCGTCCACGCCCTCGGCGTAGCGCGCCCAGGTGGCCACCACGGCGGCGCTGAGGGCCACGGACCCGCCGTCGGACAGGTTCTGCCGGATCACCGGCACGAGCCAGGTCGGGATCCGGTCCGAGGACTCGGCGCACAACCGCGCGAGCGTGTCCCGCACCTGCCGGTTCCCGAAGCGCTCCAGGAGCTTGGCCTGGTAGGCGGCCAGGTCGATCCCCGGCACGGGGCGCAGCGTCGGCGCGCCCTCGCGCGACATGTAGGCGGCCAGGAACTCCCTCAGGAGCGGGTCCTCGATGACCTCGTGGGCGTAGCGGTGCCCGGCGAGGTAGCCCGAGTAGGCCATGGCCTGGTGGCTCGCGTTGAGCAGGCGCAGCTTCATGAGCTCGTAAGGCTCGACGTCGTCGACGAGCTGCACGCCGGCCGCGTCCCACTCCGGCCGGCCGGCCGGGAAGCGGTCCTCGAGCACCCATTGCAGGTAGTCCTCCGAGACCACGGGCCAGCGGTCACCGATCCCGTGCTCCTCGGCGAGCGCCTCCCGGTCCGCGTCGGTGGTGACGGGCGTGATCCGGTCCACCATCGAGTTGGGGAACGCGACCTCGCGGGCGATCCACTCCCCCAGCGCGGCGTCCTTGAGCCGGGCGAACGCCGTGAAGACCTTCTGCGCCAAGTGCCCGTTGCCCTGGATGTTGTCGCAGCTCATGACCGTGAACGGCGCGGTCCCGGCCTCGCGGCGCCGGCGCAGCGCCTCGGTGATGTAGCCGAACGTCGTGGACGGCACGGCGCCCTCGGCGAGGTCCGCGGCGACCGCCGGGGCGTGGGCGTTGAACTCCCCCGTGGCCGGGTTGTAGTTGTAGCCGCCCTCGGTGACGGTGAGGGAGACGATCCGCACGGCGGGGTCGGCGAGCTGGGCCAGGACGGCCTCCGGGTCGTCGGGGGCGTAGAGGTAGCGGGCGATCGCGCCGACGACGCGGGCCGCGTGCGTGCCGTCCGGCGCCTTCTCGATCAGCGTGAAGAGGTTGTCCTGGGCGGCGAGGGCGTCCCGCATGGCCGCGTCGTGCGGCATGAGGCCCACGCCGCAAATCGCCCAGTCGAGCGCCCGCCCGGCGTTCATGAGCCGGTCGACGTAGAGCGCCTGGTGCGCGCGGTGGAACCCCCCGACCCCGAAGTGGACGATTCCGACGCGGCGTTCGGCGAGCCCGTAGGCGGGGACGGCGACGTCCTGTGGCAGGGCCGTCAGGGTCTCGGCATTCAGCTGGATCATGGGGGTTCCGCCCTTCGCGCGTCGTGGCTTTGCCCGAGCATATCATTTGAGCGCGTGACGTGGCTCATATGAGCAGAAGAATTTCCGGGCAGTACGACGGCGGGGCGCCGCCCCTCCCGTGGGAAGAGGCGGCGCCCCGCCGCCCCCGCGGGGGCGTCCGGCGTCGTCCGGAGAAGGGTCAGGCCCACTCGGCCAGATCGGCCACCGGGTCCCGGTCCCACGGGGTCGGCAGGACGCCGCCCAGGTACTCCTCGAACCAGGCGCGGACCTCCTCCGACTGGTACGCGTCCTTGAGCGCCTTGCCCTTCTCCGTCTCCACGAAGCCCGGCTTGGCCGCCACGAGGCAGATGTACGGCAGCGCGTCGGCGTCCTCCTCGAACGCGAGCGCATCGTCCGGCGTCAGCCCGAGCTCGGCGCCGAGCCGCACGAAGAGGAACCCGGCGTCCACGTCCGGCAGCGTCTTGGACAGCGACTGCTGGTCCACCTCGACGAAGCTGAACTTCCGCGGGTTCTCCAGGATGTCCTTCTGCGAGAGGTGGATGACGCTCTTGTCCGCGGTGACCTTGAGCAGCCCGGCCTTGTCCAGCAGCGCCAGGGCGCGCCCGTTGTTGGCGGGATCGACGGGCAGCGCGATCTTGGCGCCCTCCGGCAGCTCCTCGAGCGAACCGTGGCGGGCCGAGTAGATGCCGCCCGGCGAGCCGTACTCGTAGAACGCCGGCTCGAGGTCCAGGTTGTTGTCCTTGTTGAACTGCTGCAGGTAGGCGCCGTGCTGGAAGTAGTTGGCGTCGAACTCGCCGTTGGCCACGGCGATGTTCGGCTGCACGATGTCCGTGACGTACGTGGCCTGGACCGTCCAGCCCTGCTCCTCGAGGATCTTCTGGGCGATCTTCGTGGGCTCCTGGTAGGGCGCGGACTCGGTGACGATGAGCTTGATGGTCTTCTCGTCGGCGGCGCCGGCGCCGGTCAGGCCGCAGCCCGTGAGGGCGCCGAGGCCGGCGATCGTGCCGAGGCCCAGGGCCCCGTTGAGGAAGGTGCGGCGGTTCATGGTGGTTCTCCTGTGGTGCGTTGCGGGTGGTTCGGGGTGCTGTTGAAAGGGGGTACGACGCCGGGGCCCGGCTTCCGGCCTAGCTCCGGCCGGGTGCCGCGGCGGATCCCGACGTGGCGTCGCCGATGGCGTTCAGGCCCTGCGGCAGGGTGCCGTTGACGAAGTAGTCGCCGACCGCGCGGGCCCGGAAGGCCGCGGGGTTGTGGGTCGCGACGGTCTGGGCGTTGCGCCAGTGGCGGTCCAGGCCCTTGGACGTGCTCGTCGCGGAGGCCCCGGTGGCTGCGAAGAGCTGCTGGGCCGCGGCGAGCGCGAGCTCGGGGACCGATACCTGGGCCTGTTCGACGGCGAGCTCGGCGAGGTGCCCCTCGCGCGTCGCCGCGGGCAGCCAGGGCGCACCGGGGGCGGCCGGCGGGGCCCCGGCGTCGGACCCGGCTCCATCGCCGGACGCAGCGCGGGCGACGGCGGCGTCGACGGAGGCGACCGCCTCGTCGAGCGCGCGCGCCGCGGCGACGACCGTGGCCTCGGCCGTGAACGCCTTGGCGGCGATCCCGCCGACGACCTCCTGGATCAGCGGATCCTCGCGGAACGGCAGCCCCGAGCCCGTGTTGAACGTGCGGGCGCGCGAGGCAACGACCGCCGCGGCGTCGTCGCGGGCCGCGCGGGCGATCCCGGCCAGGACGGCGAGGAGCACGAGCTGGAAGAACGCGGCCTCGTGCACGGCCTCGGCGGTCCCGACCACGCGGTCCAGGACGTCGGCCGGATCCACCGCGACCGAGCTGAAGACGGCCGTCCCGGTCCCGGTCAGGCGCTGCCCGAAGCCGTCCCAGTCGTCCTCGATCCGGACGCCCTCTGCGGCGACCGGGACGACGGCGAAGCGGCGGCCCGCGCTCCCGGCGACCTGGGCGGAGACGCGCGTGTAGTCGGAGAAGATCGTCCCGGTCGAGTAGTACTTGGTGCCGTCCAGCCGCCACGCGCCGTCCGCGCGGCTCAACGTGGTGTTGAGCGTGCCGAGCGCGTTGCCCCCGCGCTCGGTCGACGCGTTGCCGACCGTCTCGCCGGCGACGGCGCGGGCATACCAGCGGCGGCGGACCCCGGGCTCCTGCCAGCGCAGGGACTCGATGAAGCCGAAGTGGGAACGGTAGAGGTGGGCGACGTTGGAATCGGCCGCCGCGAGGTCGATCAGCAGGCGCGCGAACGTCTCGATCGACGCGCCCCGGCCTCCGTGACCTTCCGGCACGAGGAGCGCGCCGAAGCCCGCGGCGTCCAGCAGGCGGACGGGCTCGAAGGGCAGCTCGCGGTCCAGGTCCCGCTGCCTGGCGCCCTCGGCGATCCGGGAAAAGAGCGGGGCGAACTCCACGTGGAGCGCGGCGTAGCCGGCCGGCGCGGGGTTCCGCGCCGGGACGGCGGTCGGGGCGCCGACACCCTGCGGGGAGTTCGCGGCGGAGGATCCCGTGGCAGAGGCCCCGGTGGTGGCGTGGGTCGTCATGACACGTCCTTTCAGGCGGTGGCGGGTTCGGCCTGCTCGGCGGCGGCCGAATGGGCGGTGAAGGCTCCGCGGTAGCGGGCGGCCGGATGGTTCTCCTCGAGCCGGGCGCCGCGGCCGAAGACCTTCTCGCGGAGCGTGCCGGGCGCATACTCCGCCTGGGCCAGTCCGCGGCGGCGCAGCTCCGGCAGGACGCCCTCGATGAAGCGCGTGTAGGAGCCCGGAAGGATCTGGTTGATGATGTTGATCCCGTCCACGCCGGCGTCCTGCCAGCGCTCGAGCTCGTCGACGATCCTCTCGGGGGTGCCGGCGATCTGCATCGACTCGGCGCGGTAGCGGGCCAGGTCGGCGATGGTCGGGTTGCCGCCCGGCACCGAGGCGCGCGCGGCCTCCAGGACGCCGCGTCCGCCCTCCGTCTCGACGTCCCCGAGCGGGGTGTCCAGGGGGATCCCGCCGAGGTCGATCCCCAGTCCGCCGCCGATGTGCGCGACGATTGCGTCGAGATCCAGGTGCTCGTTGTACTCGGCACGGACCCGCTCCACCTCGGCTTCGGTGCTGCCGACCACGAAAGACAGGCCCGCGAAGACCTTCACGTCCTCCGGCGCCCGGCCGGACTCGACCGCGAGGCGGCGCACCGCCGTCGTCTTCTTCTCGACGTGCTCCGGGTTGGGCGCGAAGAGGAAGGTGGCCTCCGCGTTCGCCGCGGCGAAGCGGGACCCGCGGGGCGAGCTGCCGGCCTGGAACAGGAACGGTGTGCGCTGCGGGCTCGGCGAGGCCAGGTGCGGGCCGTCCACGGCGTAGCGCGCCCCGCGGTGGTAGACCTTGCTGACGCCGGACGGGTCGGCGAAGACCCCGGCGGCCTTGTCCGCGCGGAACGCGTCGTCGGACCAGGAGCCCTCCCAGAGCTTGTAGGCGGCGTCGACGTATTCCTCCGCCCAGTCGTAGCGGTCCTCGTGGGCCGTCAGGCCGTCGGCCCCGAAGTTCCGGTGCGCGTTCTCCAGGACGCTCGTGACGATGTTCCAGGCCACGCGCCCACCGCTGAGATGGTCCAGGGTGCTCAGCTGGCGGGCGAGCTGGAACGGATCGGACTGGATGACCGAGCTCGTCACCGCCAAGCCGATGTGCTCCGTCGCACCGGCGAGCGCGGACGCGAGGACCAGCGGATCGTTGGAGGGGACCTGCAGCCCGCGGCGGACGTGGGAGGCCCACCCGCCTTCATGGTCGCCGTAGAGTCCGACGACGTCGGCGAAGAAGAGCGCGTCGAACCGCGCGGCCTCGAGCTCCCGGGCCAGGTCCTTCCACAGCGACAGCTCGTTGTAGCGGTGCTGCTGCGCCTCGGGGTGGCGCCACTGTCCACCGAGGATGTGGCTGGGGGTGTTCATGAGGAAGGCGCTGAGCAGCAGCCGGGGGCGGCGGGACGGTGCGGTCATGTCTCTCCTGGGTGGGGGCGGGGGGCGCGGGCGTGCCGGGCGGCGTGCCGGTGCGGGGCTAGAGGCGCTTGTCGAGCCGGCGGCCCAGCCGGGTCCCGGCGATCTGCACGAGCTGGACGAGGGCGATCATGAGGATGATCGCCAGGAACATCACGCCTGTCTCGTAGCGGTAGTAGCCGTAGCGGATCGCGAAGTCGCCGATCCCTCCTCCGCCGACGAGCCCGGCCATCGCCGAGTAGCTGATGAAGCTGACCGTCATGATGGTGACGGAGCCGATGAGCGCGGGCTTGGCCTCCACGAGCAGGACGTCGCGGACGATCTGCCCGCGCGTGGCGCCCATCGCCCGCGCGGCCTCGACGACGCCCGTGCCCAGGTGGGTGAGGTTCTGCTCCACGAAACGGGCGAAGTACGGGATCGCGTTGATCGTCAGGGGGACGATCACCGCCGCCGTGCCGATCGTGGTGCCGACGATGAAGCGGGTGACCGGGATGATCGCGATGAGCAGGATGAGGAACGGGAAGGAGCGCATGGTGTTCACGAGCCCGTCGACGATCCGGTGCAGGCGCGGCCGGGGCTTGAGCCCGTGGGGGGACATCGAGTAGAGCCAGATCCCCAGCGGGGTGCCGAAGAGGACGGCGAGGGGGATCGAGACGAGCAGCATGGCGAACGTCTGGCCCATCGCGACGCCGATCTCGGGCAGGAGCTCGACGATGCGGGAGAGGTCGATCCCGGTGGTGTTGGCCGTCGCGGCGGCGAGGACGGGGCTAGGCATGGGAGAGCTCCTCGGTGGCGTTCGGTCCGGCGGCGCGCTGCGCAGCATTCCCGCGCGGGGCGCGGTCCAGCTGGATGTCGTCGGAGATCAGGTAGCGGCCGATCGCGGTGGCCGGCTCGAAGCCGGGCCGCTCCAGCTCGGCCAGGTCGAAGCGCTCCACGAGCCGCCCGTCCTCCATCACCGCGACGTTGTCCGCGATGGCCTTGATGACGTTCATCTCGTGGGTGACGATCACGGTGGTGATGCCGAGCTGCGCGTTGATGTCGGAGAGGTACTGCAGCACGGAGGCGGTGGTGCGGGGGTCGACGGCGGAGGTCGGCTCGTCGCAGAGCAGCACCTTCGGCTCGGTGGCCAGGGCGCGGGCGATCGCGACGCGCTGCTTCTGGCCGCCGGAGAGCCGGGCCGGGTAGGAGCCCGCCTTGTCGGCGATGTCCACGATCGCGAGGGCCTCCTGGGCGCGGCGCGTGCGCTCCTTCTTGCCCACTCCGGCGAACTTCAGGCCCAGCTCCACGTTCTGCAGGGCGGTGCGGTTGTTCAGCAGGTTGAAGTGCTGGAAGATCATGCCGATCTGGTGCCGTGCGCGGCGCAGCTCCTCGTCCCCCAGCGCGGTCAGTTCCGTCCCGTCGACGACGACCCGACCGGAGGTGGGCCGTTCGAGCAGGTTGATGTTGCGCAGCAGCGTGGACTTGCCGGCGCCGGAGAAGCCGATGATCCCCTGGATGGATCCTCGGGGGATCTCGAGGGAGACGCGGTCGACGGCGGTGAAGTCGGCGTCGCCGGTCGTGAAGACCGTGGAGACGTCGTGGAGGCTGATCATCGGGTGCTCCTTGACTGATCGGGGGACGCCGCGGCGGGCGCGAGGCGGTACCTGGCTCCCCGGTGGGTGTCCTTGAGGCGGTCGCCGGCACCGAAGAGCTTGTTGCGCAACGTGCCGGGGGCGTATTCGGTGGGGTAGGCGCCGCGGGCCTGCAGCTCGGGCACCACGAACTCGACGACGTCCTCGAAGCTGCCGGGCGTGATCGCGTAGGCGAGGTTGAAGCCGTCGACGTCGGTCTCGTCGACCCAGGAGATCAGCTCCTCGGCCACCGAGGCCCCGGAGCCGACGATCCGCGGACCCATGCCGCCGATCCCGGCGAACGCCGCGAGGTCGCGGACCGTCCACGCGCTGCCGTCGTCCTTGCGCGCCTGCTGGAAGTTCGCGACGGCGGACTGGATCGCGTTCGACTCCACGTCCCCGATCGGGGAATCCAGCTCGTAGCGGGACAAATCGATCCCGAGCCAGCCGGAGAGCAGGACGAGGGCCCCCTCGTCGGAGGCGTAGGACTGGTACTCGTCGTGCTTGGCCCGGGCCTCGGCGTCCGTGGCGGCGGTGATGACGGTGAGCATCGTGTAGATCCGCACGTCGTGGCGGTCCCTGCCCGCGGCCTCGACGGCGTCGCGGATGCGGGCCACGGAGGCGCGCAGCAGCTCCTTGGTGGGCGCCCCCACGAAGACGGCCTCGGCGTTTCCGGCCGCGAACCCGATGCCCCGCGGGGAGGCCCCGGCCTGGTAGACGACGGGGACGCGCTGCGGGCTCGGCTCGGTGATCGCGATGCCCGGGACCTTGAAGAAGCGGCCCTCGTGCCGGATCGGATGGACCTTGGAGGGATCCGTGAAGACGCCCGCCGCGCGGTCGCGGACCACGGCGTCGTCCTCCCACGAGCCCTCGAGCAGCTTGTAGACGACCTCGAGGTACTCGTCCGCGTGGTCGTAGCGGGCATCGTGCTCGAGCTGGTCCTCCTGGCCCATGTTGCGCGCGGCCGAGGGCAGGTAGCCGGTGACGACGTTCCATCCCACGCGGCCGCCCGTGAGGTGGTCCAGTGTCGCGAGCCGGCGGGAGAACGGGTACGGGTGCTCGTAGGCGGTGCCCGCGGTGACGCCGAAGCCGAGGTGCTCGGTGACGAGGGCCATCGCGGAGACCAGCAGGAACGGGTCGTTGACGGGGACCTGCGTGCCCTGCCGCAGCGCCGCCTCGTCCGAGGCCCCGTAGACGTCGTAGGTGCCCAGGACGTCCGCGATGAACACACCGTCGAAGAGGCCCTTCTCCAGGGTCTTGGCGAGGTCTGCCCAGTAGCGCAGGGTGTTGTACTCGGCCGAGCGGTCCTGCGGGTGGCGCCACAGGCCCGGGGACTGGTGGCCCACGCAGTTCATGTCGAAGGCGTTGAAGCGGACGTGTCGGCGTTGCGGAATGCTCATGGGGTCCTCCTGGACGGGTCCGTCCCGGCGGTGCCGGACGGGACGGGTTCTGCGGACGGGGGCGCCGACGGGGCGGCGCGGAGGGCCGCGGGCGGCGCTGACGGTGGCATGCGGCGTCCTACGCGTAGCGGACCGGGACGTCGCCGACGGACTCGAACCACGCCGGCGCGGTGCCGTTGACCTCGTAGTCCCCGACGATGCGGGCCTTGTAGATGGCGGGATTGTGGGTGGCGATGGTCCGGGCGTTGCGCCAGTGCCGGTCCAGGTTGCAGCCGGCGGCCGTCGAGGACGCGCCGAGCCCGTCGAAGAGCTTGGACGCCGAGGACAGGACGATCGGCTGGACCACGGTCTGGGCCCGATCCGCGACGAGCTCGCAGACCGCGAAGCGCTCCTCGGGGCGCAGCCCCGGATCGGCGAGGACGGCCTCGACCTCCTGGACGGCGGCGACGACGACGGAGTCCACGGCGAAAGCGTTCGCCGAGATCTCCCCGATCACCTGCAGGACCTGCGGCTCCCGCCGCGGCGGCACGCCCGTCCCCGTGCTGAACGCGCGCGTGCGGGCCTGCACGGCCGAGCGGGCGTCGGCGAGCGCGGCGCGGCAGATGCCGGCCTGGACGGCGAGCAGGACCAGCTGGAACACGGCGGACTCGGGGTGGGCGGCCAGGTCCTCGGGGCCGAGCAGGGTGTCGACGGGGACGTCCTCGAAGTGGGTCGAGCCGGTGCCCGTGAGCTGCTGGCCGAAGCCGTCCCAGTCGTCGAAGATCTTCACGCCCGAGTGCTGGGTCGAGACGATCCCGACGTGCCGCCCCTCCGCGGACGGATGCGAGGCGGCGACGGCGACCCAGTCGGCGAAGATCGTTCCGGTGCAGTAGTACTTCTTCCCGCTGATCCGCAGCCGCCCCTCGCCGGCCTCGGCGAAGACGGTGTTGTGCCCGCCGAGGGGGTTGCCGCCGCGCTCGGTGTAGGCGTTGCCGACGAGCTGGCCGGCCGTGAAGCGCGCGAACCAGCGCTCCCTCACGGCCTCGTCGGGATGCTTCAGGACGAGCTCGGTGAAGCCGATGTGCGCGCGCAGCAGGTGCGCGACCTGGGAGTCGGCCTCCGCGAGCTCGATCAGCAGGCGGAACGTGTCCGTCAGCGAGGCCCCGTGGCCGCCGTGCTCCCGCGGGACGCGCAAGGCGCCGAAGCGGGCCCGGTTGAGCCAGCCCACCTGCTCGAATGGCAGGATGCGCTGGGCGTCCCGCTGGGCGGCTCCCGCGGCGATCTCCGCGAACACGGGGCGGAACTGCGCCGCGAGCTCCTCGTAGGCCTCCCCCACGGGGACGCCCGGCGTGAGCTTGAGCAGGTGGCGCGGTTGCGGCGCGGATTCGTCGACGGGCAGGCCCTCGGCGACGTGGACGGTGTCGAAGGCGTCGGTGGTCCCGGGCAAAGAAGTCATGGCGATCTCCATCGGTCCTGGCGGTAGCACCTTCCTCCCGTTCCCGGGAAGGGGTTGCTGCGGCGTCACGGAGCCAGATCTCTCGGCCGCTCTGGATGGTTTGTTGCGTCCATTCTGGACACGATCGCGGCCCGGACGCGAACGCGACGGCCTCCGGACCGGCCCGCCCGGGGCGCCGAGCACGGCGAACGGATCGAACATCAGGGCGGGGAAACCGCCAAACAACGCGGATTCTTCACCGACCGACCTCCTCGGACGGACCCCGCGAAACAATTCGCAACGAAGACGCCATTCTTTGCCGCGCCGCCGTCATGTGACGTTCACTGGAAGGGCAACCATCCAGAGCGGCCGAGAGATCTGGCTCGACGACGCCGCAGCAACCACCCCGACCGGGACCGGTGCTACCGCCAGGACCGATGGAGATGATCATGACCGCTGCACCCGCCCCCACGACCGCCGGGCCCGCACGCCTTGTGGCGCCGGAGTCCCCGGGCCCGACCGGACGCCCCGGGACGCCTCGGACCGCCGCCGGGGCCGCGCTGCCCGTCGCCTTCGAGGCCCTCACCCGCTCGTTCGGCTCCGGCGACTCCGCGCGCACGGTCCTGGCCGGCATCGACTTCGAGGTCGCCGCGGGCGAGGTCCTGGCGATCCTCGGCCCCTCCGGCTGCGGCAAGTCGACCCTGCTGCGCGCCGTCGCCGGGCTCGACGCTCCCACCTCCGGGCGCGTGGCGATCGGCACGGAGCCGGTCAACGGCCTCGACGAGCGCACCGCCGTCGCCTTCCAGGAACCCCGGCTCCTGCCGTGGCAGTCGGTCCGCGCCAACGTCGAGCTCGGGCTGCCGCGCGGCACGTCGAAGGCGGAGGCCGCCCAGCGCGTCGACGAACTGCTCGAGCTCGTCGAGCTCGGACCCTACGCCGGCCACCGTCCGCGCGAGATCTCCGGGGGCATGGCGCAGCGCACCTCGCTGGCCCGCGCGCTCGCCCGCCGCCCCGGCGTCCTGCTCCTCGACGAGCCGTTCGGCGCCCTCGACGCCCTGACCCGGCTCAAGATGCAGGACCTGCTCCTGGACATCCACCGCGCCCACCCGGCCACCGTCCTGCTCGTCACCCACGACGTCGACGAGGCCCTCCAGCTGGCCGACCGGATCCTGGTGCTCGGCCCCACCGGGAGCGGCCAGGGAGCGGGAATCGCCCAGGTCCTCGAGGTCCCCGGCGAGCGCCCGCGGGACCGCGCCTCGGCCGAGCTCGCCGCGCTGCGCTCCTCCCTCCTGGAGACGCTCGGCGTCGACCCGCACCGCCGCTGAACCACACCCGCACGACTTCCGGCCCCGCGCCGCGCCCGAGCCGGGCGGCCCCGGGAAGCCGGGCCCCGGCGTCGTTCCCTGGACGCCGCCCGCCATCACCACCACAGCAAAGGACCGTTCCATGACCCGCACCGCTTCCGCCCACCTGTCCCGCCGCCGCCTCCTGGGCCTCGGCACCGCCGGCGCCGCCGCCGTCCTGCTCGCCGCCTGCGCCGGCGAGGGATCCGGGCAGGCCGGGGCCGCCACGGCCGCCGGCGACGCCGCGGGATCCGGCGCCACCACCCTGAACATCGACTTCGCCACCTACAACCCGCTGAGCCTGGTCATCAAGGAGAAGGGCTGGCTGGAAGCCACGCTCGCCGACCGCGGCGTCACCGTGAACTGGATCCAGTCCGCCGGCTCGAACAAGGCCAACGAGGCGCTGCGCGCCGGCGCGGTCGACGTCGGCTCGACCGCAGGCTCCGCCGCCCTCCTGGCCCGCGCCAACGGTTCGCCGATCAAGGTCGTCAGCCTCTACTCGCAGCCGGAATGGGCCGCGCTCGTCGTCCCCTCCGGATCGCCCATCACCTCCGTGGAGGAGCTCAAGGGCAAGCAGATCGCCGCCACCAAGGGCACCGACCCCTACTTCTTCCTCGTCCAGGCGCTCGAGGAGGCCGGGCTGTCCATCAACGACGTCACGGTGCAGAACCTGCAGCACGCCGACGGACGCGCCGCCCTCGAGAACGGCTCCGTGGACGCGTGGGCCGGGCTCGACCCGATCATGGCGGGGGCCGAGGAGGCCGGCGCGACGCTGCTCTACCGCAACCTCGACTTCAACACCTACGGATTCCTCAACGCCACCGAGGAGTTCCTGGAGGCCTCCCCCGAGCTCGCGCAGGCCGTCGTCGACGCCTACGAGAAGGCCCGCGGATGGGCCGCCGAGAACCCGGAGGAGACGGCCTCCATCCTCGCCGGCGTCGCCGGGCTGGACCAGGCCGTCGCGGACAAGGTCATCCTCGAGCGCTCCAACCTCGACGTCGACCCCGTACCCGGCGAGGCCCAGGTCACCGTCCTCACGGCGATCGCCCCGACCCTCGTGGACACGGGCGACGTCAAGACCCAGGCCGACGTCGACGAGGCCATCGCGAGCATCGTCGAGGCGTCCTTCGCCGGGAAGGCCGACGCCTCCACCATCAAGGAGGCGTGATGGCGTTCGGCCCCAACACGAGCGCCGTCGCCGAGGAGGCGATCGCCCGCGGCACGGCCGGGGGATCCGCCGGCACCGGGAGTTCCGGCCCGCGGCGTGGCACGGCCGGCGGGAAGCGGCGCGGGCGGCGCGTGCTGCTCGGCGCCGTCGTCCCGCTGCTCCTGCTGGCGCTGTGGCAGGCGTCGAGCACGCTCGGCTGGGTGAGCGAGAACCGCCTGCCGGCCCCGTTGTCCGTGCTCTCGGCCGGCGTGGACCTGGCCGAGCGCGGCGAGCTGTGGACGCACATCGGCATCTCCGTGCAGCGCGTCCTGCTGGGCTTCGGCATCGGCGCCGCGCTGGGCCTGGCCGTCGGCTCGCTCGTCGGGCTCTCGCGGCGGGCCGACGCGCTCCTGGGACCCACGATCGGGGCGTTCCGCGCCGTGCCGTCCCTGGCCTGGGTGCCTCTGTTGATCCTGTGGCTGAAGATCGGCGAGGACTCGAAGGTCACGCTCATCGCGATCGGCGCGTTCTTCCCGATCTTCACCACGATCTACCTGGCCCTGCGGCACGTGGACAAGAACCTCGTCGAGGCCGCCCGCGCGTTCGGCCTCAAGGGGCTTCGCCTGCTGACCACCGTGCAGCTACCGGCCGTGGTGCCCGCGATCTTCTCCGGCCTGCGGCTGGCCCTGGCGCAGGCCTGGCTGTTCCTCGTGGCGGCGGAGCTCATCGCCTCCTCCATGGGGCTGGGCTTCCTGCTCACGGACTCGCAGAACAACGGGCGCACCGACCGGCTCCTGCTGGCCATCATCCTGCTCGCCGTGATCGGCAAGGCCACCGACGCGCTGCTGGGCATCGCGGAGCGCAAGGCCGTCGCCCGCTGGGCCTGACGCCCTCGGAAACTTCCCACGTCCAGCGGCCCGGGCCGGCTAAATCCCGGCGTGTCGGCGCGACACGCCGGGGCCGGCCCGCGAGAACCGGGAACCTTTCCCACCGCGGCACCCGAACCCGCGCCTACGCCACCGCCAGAACCGATGGAGATGATCATGACCTCGTCCGCGACCACCGCCACAGCCGCCGCCCCTGCCCCGGCCCTGCCCGCCATCCCGCCCGCCCGGACGGACGCGGAGGCGGCCGAACACGCGTGGACCGAGGCCCAACGCCTCGCCTTCTGGGAACAGGCCGCCCACCGGCTCGAGTGGGCCGAGCCCTGGCACACGGTCCACTCCTCCACGGGCACGGACGCCGCGAAGCGCCGCGGCCCGGAGCTGCGCTGGTTCGACGGCGGCAAGCTCAACGCGGCCGTGAACTGCGCCGACCGGCACGTCGCGGCCGGCCGCGGGGACAAGGTCGCCCTGCACTTCGAGGGCGAACCCGGCGACCGCCGCACCGTGACGTACCGCGAGCTGGCGGAACTCGTCGCCCAGGCCGCGAACGCCCTGACGTCGCTCGGCATCGCGAAGGGCGACCGCGTGGTGATCTACCTGCCCGTGCTCGTCGAGACCGTCGTGATCACGCTCGCGTGCGCCCGGATCGGGGCCGTCCACTCGCTCGTCTTCGGCGGTTTCTCGGCCGAGGCGCTGCGCTTCCGCGTCGAGGACACGGGCGCCAAGCTCCTCGTCACCACGGACGGGCAGTACCGCCGGGGCGCCGCCGTGCCGGTCAAGGCCAACGCGGACGCCGCCGTCGCGGGCGAGAACAACATCGAGCACGTCCTGGTCGTGAACCGCACGGGCCTGGAGATCGACTGGACCGAGGGCCGGGACCTGTGGTGGCACGACGTCGTCGACGCCCAGCCCCGCACCCACGCCGCGGAGGCCTTCGACGCCGAGACCCCGCTGTTCATCATGTACACCTCCGGCACCACGGGGAAGCCGAAGGGCCTCGTGCACACCACGGGCGGCTACCTCGTCCAGGCGTCGTGGAGCCACGAGTTCCTGTTCTCCCATCCGGACCCGGAGCGCCGGGCGGAGGACGTCCACTGGTGCACGGCGGACCTGGCCTGGGTCACGGCGCACACCTACGAGCTCTACGGTCCGCTGTCCAACGGGGTCACGCAGGTGATCTACGAGGGCGTGCCGAACGCGCCGCACCCGGGCCGGCACTTCGAGATCATCGAGCGCTACGGGGTGACGAGCTACTACACAGCGCCGACCCTGGTGCGCTCGCTCATGGGCTGGTTCCCGGACGGCATCCCGGCCCACCACGACCTGTCCTCGATCCGCCTGGCCGGGACGGTGGGCGAGGCGGTGAACCCGGAGGCGTGGCGCTGGCTGCGCACGCAGGTGGGCCGCGATGCGCTGGCCGCCGGGGATCCGGACGCGGGGATCCCCATGGTGGACACGTGGTGGCAGTCTGAGTCCGGCGCCACGGTGCTCTCCCCCCGGCCCACGGACGCCGCGTTCAAGCCGGGTTCCGCCACGCGCGCGCTGCCCGGCGTCGCGACGGACATCGTGGACGAATCCGGCACCCGCACCGCGCCCGGCCGGCAGGGGAACATCGTGCTCACGCGCACCGGGCCGGCCATGGCCCGGACCGTGTGGGGCAATCCCGAGCGCTACTACACCTCCTACTGGGAACAATACGCGGAGCAGGGCTGGTTCCTGGCCGGGGACGGCGCGCGGTTCGACGACGATGGCGACACCTGGATCCTGGGCCGCACCGACGACGCGCTGAACGTCTCGGGGCACCTGCTGTCGACGATCGAGATCGAGTCGGCGCTGGTCTCCCACCCGGCCGTCGTCGAGGCGGGCGTCTGCCCGACGGCGGATCCGACGACGGGGCACGCGGCCACGGCGTTCGTGGTCCCGCGGGACAAGTCGCTCATCCCGGGAGGGGGTACGACGCCGGAGCCCGGCTCCGGGGAGCGGCCCGCCCCGGGCGGTGCGGGAGACGGGCGCGAGGAGGCGCGCGCCGCCGTCGTCCGCGAACTGCGGGCGCACGTGGCGGAGCAGATCGGGCCGATCGCCAAGCCGCGGGACATCGTGTTCGTGCCCGACGTGCCGAAGACCCGTTCGGGGAAGATCATGCGCCGGCTGCTCACGCAGCTGTTCGAGGGCACGGACCTCGGCGACACGACGAGCCTGCAGAACGAGCCGTGCATTCCGGAGATCGACGCGATCTGCCGCTCCGGGCGGTAGCGGCAGGAGCGGGTGCCCGCTGGTGTAGGTTCGGAACGGACGACACTTCAGAAGCGAGGTTCACCGTGAGCAATCCCCACCCCGGATCCGACGACGCGCTCCACCCGGACAAGCACCCCGACGCGGTCGACGGCGCGCCCTTCGACACGCTCGGCACTCCGGGCGCCGACGGCAGCGGGGCCCTCGAAGCCACCCGCCCCGTGGACGACGCCGAGACGACGCAGGTCATTCCGCCCGCCGAGCGTGATCCGCACGGCTCCGGCGAGGACGACGACTTCGACGCCAAGACGACGACGCGCACGGGCATGATCTGGGCCACGACGATCATCGCGCTCGTCCTGCTGGTGCTGCTCATCATCTTCGTCGCGCAGAACCAGACGACGGCGCCGCTGCGTTTCTTCGCCTGGGAGGGCACGGTCAGCATGGGCCTGACGGTGGTCGCGGCGTCCGTCGCCGGCGGCATCGTCGTGGCGATGGCCGGCGCGGCCCGCCTGATCGCGCTCCGCGCCCAGCGGCGCAAGCGCCGGAAGGCCCTCAAGCAGCGCTGATCCGCCGATCGCGGACTCAGAGCCGCCCGCCGGAGGCCTCGGTGAACCGGCGGAGGCCGTCCTCGCGCAGGCGCAGGTGCTCGGATTCTATGGCGGCAGCCCGGACGGCGTTGACCCGGTAGAACCGGACCACGGCCGCAACGAGGCGGGCGACCGCGCCGAAGCGGTCCACGGCGTGTGCCGGGCGGCGCGCCCCGCCCTCGGGACGCGGGACCGCGGAGGACCCGCCGCTGGGCGTCGCCGGACCGACGGCCGCACCGTGATGGACGGGGACAGGGGAACAACGGGAGCTGCTGAAGGTGGTCATGGACCCAGCGTCCGCCGGACGCCCGGCCCGCTCCACGATTCGGTCCTGGCCGAATCCTCGTCAGGCGTTCCGGCCGGGAATACGCTGAATCCATGCACATCAAGCTCACGAGCGAGGACCTGACGCGGATCCGGTTCGAGGCCTCTCCCCTGTGGGAGACGGTGACCAGCTTGCGCGCCCTCCAGCAGGGAACCGCCATCCACCGCCCCTGGATCGAGTGCACGCGGCGCGCGCTCGCGGCGGCGGACGACCCGGCCTCACAAGGGCACCTGCGCGTCCTCGCCGCACTCGTTCCCCGTTCAGGCTTCATGGCCGATTCGCTCACCCCGACGCCGGAACGCCAGGACACCTTCCACGACGGGCTCACGGCCGTCGCCGCCGTCCCGGCCTCCGTGTGGGAACGGGACCTGACGGCCCTGCTCCGGCGGCAGGAAGACACCGGGGCCCGTGGCGTCCTCGAGGAACTCGCCGAGGACGTCGACACCGCAGTCGATCGTGCCGTCGGAGCACTCCAGTGGTATTGGGAGCTGGCTGTCCGGCGCTGGTGGCCCCGGCTGCGCTCGCTGCTGCTCGAGGACATCGACTGGAGGCTGGCCCAGATGGCCCGCGGCGGCATCGGCGACGTGTTCAAGACGCTGCATCCGTCCGTCGTCCGCACGCCCAGCGGGCTCGAGGTTATCCGGGGCTGCGACGGGATCGATCCGCCTGAACCCGGGGCCGGCCTGATCCTGGTGCCCAACGCGTTCGTCTGGCCGGAGACCCTGGTGCTCAACACGGCGCCGTTCGTGCCGACGTTGACCTACGCGCCCCGCGGAGTGGGCCGGCTCTGGGAGTCCAGCGGCGCGGCCCCGGGCGATCCTCTGGCGAAGCTGCTGGGATCCACACGGGCGCAGATCCTGGCCCAGCTGGATGTCCCGATGACGACGAAGCAGCTCGCATGCGCCCTGGACCTCGCCCCGGGCACCGTCAACGGCCACCTCAAGGTCATGTCCGAGGGCGGGCTGGCCGTCCCCCTGCGTTCCGGCCGCGAGGTGTTCTACCGCAGGGCCGGTGTCGGCGAGGCGCTCCTCGCCGGGGCGTAGCCCGACGGGACCCTCGATCCCCCGCGCGTCCTCAGACCGCGTCAAGCTCCGGCAGCAACGCCGGGTCGAGCTCCACGACCTGGCCGTTCTCGAGCCGGGCGTGCGGAGCGCCCTGCAAGTGCCCGACGACGAGGCGGATGAGCGTCCCGTGCGCCACCACCACGAGGCCGCGCCCCGGGTGGGCGGCGGCCAAGCCGGTCAAGGCGCGCACGCCCCGCTCGACCACCTCGGCCTCCGGCTCCGCGGTGGAGAGCAGCGCGTCCAGCTCGGGGCGCGGCATCCCGGTGACGACGACGCCCTCGCCCTCGCCGTAGCCGCGCTCCACGAGGCCCGGTTCGGGCTCGCCGGGCTCGAGGCCCAGCTCGGCGGCGATGATCGCGGCGGTCTCCGCCGCCCGCCCCAGAGGCGAGGCGACGACCGCGTCCCAGGATCCGGCGTCGTACTCCTCCGCCAGCTGCCGCCCCGCCTGGCGCGCCTGCGCGCGGCCGGCCGCGTTGAGCGGGATGTCCACCTGGCCCTGCAGGCGCCCCTCGAAGTTCCACGGGGTCTGCCCGTGCCGGACCAGGACGATGCGTTGTGCCATGCCCCCAGCGTAGCCAGCGGACCTCCCGGCCCGCGCCCCGCCGTCGTCCCGTGACGCACCCGGCCGCCGCGCCGTCGCAGGATCTTCGGCCCGCGCCCGGCACGACGCAATCCGGCTCAACATTCTTTGATGGATCGGCGGCTCGCTGACACACTGAAGGACAACCATCCCGAGCGGCCGAGAGATCTGGATCGATGACGCCGCAGCAACCCTCCGGAATCCGCCGGAACGGTGCTCCTGCCAGAAGCGATGGAGAACGCGCCAGCCTTCTTCCCCCGCACGGCCCGCCGCCGGAGGATGCGCCGTTGCCCGGGAACCGCCTACGCCGCACGCCATCCGACCAAGGATCGAAGGAGTCCCCCACATGACCGAGAACACCGCCGTCAGCCGGGTCGCTGACCTGGAAACACCGCTCAAGTTCGCCTACTGGGTGCCCAACGTCTCGGGTGGGCTCGTGGTCTCGACCATCGAGCAGCGCACCAACTGGGAGTTCGAATACAACAAGAAGCTGGCACGCATCGCGGAGGACTCCGGCTTCGAGTACGCACTGACCCAGACCCGCTACGCCGCCAGCTACGGCGCGGACAAGCAGCACGAGGCCACGAGCTTCTCGCTGGCCCTGCTCGGCGCCACCGAGCGGCTCAAGGTAATCTCGGCCGTCCACCCGGGCATGTGGCACCCGGGCGTGCTGGCCAAGTTCATCATCACCGCGGACCACCTCTCCGGCGGCCGCTCGGCCGTGAACGTCGTCTCCGGCTGGCTCAAGGACGAGTTCGTGAACTTCGGCCTCGAGTGGCTGGACCACGACGAGCGCTACGTGCGGACCGAGGAGTTCATCAACGTGCTGCGTGGCCTGTGGACCCAGCAGGGCTTCAGCCACTCCGGGCAGTACTACAACATCAAGGACTTCACCCTGAACCCGGCGCCGCTGGACCTGCCGGGCCGGGCCCACCCGGAGATCTTCTTCGGCGGCAACTCGACCGCCGCGCAGGCCGCCGCGGGCCACGCCGCCGACTGGTACTTCTCCAACGGCCGCTCGCTCGAGGGCTTCCAGGACAACATCGCCGGCGTGCTCAAGGCCGCGGAGTCCGGGGGGCGCACCGCGGCCGCGAAGCCGCGCTTCGGCATCAACGGCTTCGTCATCTCCCGCGACACCGAGGCGGAAGCCAGGGACACGCTGCGCGAGATCATCGACAAGGCGCACCGCCCCGCCGTCGAGGGCTTCGCCGCCGCCGTGAAGGAGGCCGGGCAGTCCACGAAGGACGGCAAGGGCATGTGGGAGGACTCCACGTTCGAGGACCTGGTCCAGTACAACGACGGCTTCCGCACCCAGCTCATCGGCACCCCGGAGCAGATCGCCGAGCGGATCATCGCGTTCAAGAAGATCGGCGTGAACCTGCTCCTGACCGGCTACCTGCACTTCCAGGAGGAGCTCGGCGCGTTCGGCCGCGAGGTCCTCCCGATCGTCCGCGAGCTCGAGGCGGACCTCGCCCGAGCCCACGGCACCGAGCTCAACACGGAGCTGCTGCCGGAAACCCACCTCGAAGGAGCCACCGCCTAGATGTCGGACCACCAGTTCGGATTCCGCACCCGCGCCCTGCACGCCGGCGGCACGCCCGACGCCGAGCACGGCGCCCGCGCGGTGCCCATCTACCAGTCGACGTCGTTCGTGTTCAAGGACACCGACGACGCCGCGAACCTGTTCGCCCTGCAGAAGTACGGCAACATCTACTCCCGCATCGGCAACCCCACTGTGGCGGCGTTCGAGGAGCGCATCGCGTCCCTCGAGGGCGGCATCGGCGCCGTGGCGACGTCCTCCGGGATGGCCGCGGAGTTCATCACCTTCGCCGCGCTGACGCAGGCCGGGGACCACATCGTGGCCTCCTCGAAGCTCTACGGCGGCACCATCACCCAGCTCGACGTCACGCTGCGCCGCTTCGGGGTGGACACCACGTTCGTGGACAGCAACGACGCCGCGGACTTCGCGGCCGCGATCCGGGAGAACACCAAGGCCCTCTACACCGAGGTCGTCGCGAACCCCTCGGGCGACATCGCGGACCTGGCGGGCCTCGCGGAGGTCGCGCGCGCAGCGGGCATCCCGCTCATCGTCGACTCGACCCTCACCCCGCCGTACATCCTGCGCCCCATCGAGCACGGGGCGGACATCGTCATCCACTCCGCCACCAAGTTCCTCGGCGGGCACGGCACCACGCTCGGCGGCGTCGTCGTCGAGTCCGGCCGCTTCGACTGGGGCAACGGGAAGTTCCCGACCATGACGGAACCGGTGCCGAGCTACGGCAACGTGTCCTGGTGGGGCAACTTCGGTGAGTACGGCTTCCTGACCAAGCTGCGCTCGGAGCAGCTGCGGGACATCGGCCCGTCGCTGCCGGCCCAGTCCGCGTTCCAGCTCCTGCAGGGTGTGGAGACGCTGCCGCAGCGCATGGACGCGCACCTGGCGAACGCGCGCCGCGTGGCCGAGTGGCTCGAGGCCGATCCGCGCGTGTCCTATGTGAACTTCGCCGGACTCGAGTCCCACCCGCAGCACGCCCGCGCGCAGGAGCTGCTGCCGCTCGGCGTCGGCTCGGTGTTCAGCTTCGGCGTGGCCGGGGGCCGCGAGGCCGGGGCGCGCTTCATCGAGGCGCTGCAGCTCGCGAGCCACCTGGCCAACATCGGCGACGCGCGCACCCTGGTGCTGCACCCGGCGTCGACCACGCACCAGCAGCTCGCGGCCGAGCAGCTCGTGGCCGCGGGCGTCCCGGGCGACCTGATCCGCCTGTCCGTGGGGCTCGAGGACGTCGAGGACATCCTCTGGGACCTGGACCAGGCGCTCGACGCCTCGCAGCGGGAGCCGGAGGCCGGCGGGGAGCCGGAGGGCTTCGACGCCTCGGCCTTCGCGGCCCCGGAGTACGACGCCGAGGCCTGCGTCATCCCCTCGGCCCGCCCGGGTGCCGTCCCGGCGGGGGTCGCTTCCGGCGCGGGAGCCGCGCCCGGATCCGCAGCCGACGCGGGGAAGGAGGCGGAGCGGTGAGCGCATCGACCGCGGAACGCACCTGGTCGGGGCCGAGCGCGCCGGAACGCCTGGAGATCCTGCACAACACGCGCTCGATCGCGATCGTGGGGGCGTCCAACAAGCCCTCCCGCGCCTCCTACTTCGTGGCGACGTACCTGCTCTCCTCCACCAGCTACACGGTCTACTTCGTGAACCCGGTGGTGGATGAGATCCTGGGGCAGCCGGTCTACAAGTCCCTGGCCGATCTGCCGGAGGCACCCGACCTGGTGGAGGTGTTCCGCAAGCACGACGACCTGCCGGGCGTCCTGGAGGAGGCGAAGGCCGCGGGCGCGAAGACCCTGTGGCTGCAGCTGGGCTCCTGGCACGAACAGGTCGCCGCGGACGCCGAGGCCGCCGGCCTGAACGTCGTCATGGACCGCTGCGTGAAGATCGAGCACGCGCGCTTCCACGGCGGGCTGCACCTCGCCGGCTTCAACACCGGCGTCATCAGCTCGAAGCGGCAGGTCCTCGCCTGAGAACGCCGTGGGGCCCAGGCACACCGCCGGGGCCCCACGCGTCGGCGCCCACGGTTCGGCGCTGACTCGCCCAGCCCGGCCACCCACAACGCACGGTCAACAGCCCCGGCCCACGCTCCCGGCCGCCCCCACCCCGCCCAATTCACGTCAAGTCGGCGAGACAGTACATACGCGCCCAAACCACGGGGTCTACCCCATGAAGTCGTCGCTAACTGACAGTCTCGTCGAGACGACGTGAAGTGGGCCGTCGACGCTCCCGGCCGCCCCCACCCCGCCCAATTCACGTGTAGTCGGCGAGACAGTACGTGCGCGCCCAGACCACGGGGTCTACCCCATGAAGTCGTTGCAAACTGACTACCTCGTCGAGACGACGTGAAGTGGGCGCCCAGCGTGCGTGGGTTGGGGCCCCGAACCGCATCGTTGGGCGGGGCAGCCCGGGCGGCGGCCTGCCCGGAAGCGGCCAGGGTTGTTTCGGGCCCAAGGTCCGGACCCTGAAGGACGAATGCGGCGCCGGGCTCAGCGTCCCGAGCCGCGCTTCTCGCTCTGGTCCTTGCCGTGGCCCGGCAGCCCCGGCTTCTTCAGTCCGGGCGCCCCGGGCTGGCCGTGCTGACCGATCGACGGCCGCACGGTGAAGCCCTGCACGCCCCCGGCCTTCTTCACGGGGTTGACGATCCCCTGCATCTTCCCGCCAGCCGGCTGTTTGCGCTGGGCCTGCTGCTTCTGGGCCGCCTCGGCCGCCCGCTGCTGGGCCAGGCGCTTCTGTGCGGCCTTCTCCTGGGCGGCCCGCTGCTGCGCGGCCTTCAGCTGCTGGGCTCGTTGCTTCTCCGCGCTCTTCTGGGCGGCACGCTGCTGCTGGAGCGTCTTGGGCTGGGCCTTCTGCTGGGCCGGGGCCTTCGGCGACGCACTCGACCGCACCGGCGCCGCCTGCGACGAGGCCGCCGCGCGGACGGGTCTGGCCTCCGCGGCGCCGCGGGACGCGGTGGACGTGCGGTCCGCAGCGGCCTTCGGTCCAGCTCCCCGCGGTTCCGCTCCGTTTCCGTCGTCGTCTCCGGCCCCGTCGACGACCGCGGTGCGCTCGAGCGCCCCCATTGACCCGGCCAATGGGCCGGAGCTGCCGCTTCCGCCCGGAACCGCCGGCAGCTCGGCGGGAAGCACGGGCGCGGCGGAATCGATGCCGGCCCGCTGGACGGCCGGCTGCCCGCCGTCGGGGACCACGACGGCGGCGACGGGAGCGGGACGATCGGCCGTGGTCGCGGCGGCGACGCCCACGCCCCCGGCCACGAGGACCAGGGCCGCGAGGGCGCCAGCGGCCGTCGGCCCTCCCTTGCGGCGGAAGGGCAGGACGCCGTCGCCGCCGGCGTCCGGTACGGAGCCGCCGTCGATCAGGCCGCCTCCGCCGGGGGTGCCGGCTGCCGGTCCCTGGGCGAGGAGCCGGGCCAGGGCGCCACGCGGCTCCGGCGCCGCGGAACGACCACGGACGGCCAGGTCCTCGAGGGCCGCGGCGAGGCGGGGGTCGGTGGGAACGCCGGACTCGCGCAGGAGCGCCTCGACGGCGTCGTCCTGCGGATCCGGTCCTCCGGGCTCAACCACGGTGCCCCACCTCCTCCAACGTCTTCTTCATGGCCAGCAGCCCCCGCCGCTGCAGTTGCTTCACGGCCCCCGGCGTGCGGCCGAGGACCTCGGCGGTCTCCTCGATGCTGAGCCCCGCCACGATGCGGAGCAGGACGCAGTCGCGCTGCGCCTCCGGCAGCGCGTCCACGACGTCGCCGAGCGGGCCGGAGTCGAGCCGGTCCAGGAGTTCTTCGGAGGCGGGCGCCGCCGCGCGGGGATCGCTCTCCGCCTGGTATTCGTCCTCGTACGGCCTCCTGGCCCGGGCGCGGGTCGCGTCGACCATCCTCGCGTGCGCGACGGAGAACGTGAACTTCCTCAGCCCGCCGATCCCGCCGACGACGGTGTCCAGCTGCGTGAGCACGGTGAGGAACACGTCCTGGGTGGTGCCCTCGGCGTCCTCGACGCCCTTGGCCCTCAGATACCCCGCCACCTGGCCCGCCAGTCCCTCGTACAGCACGGACAAGGCCTCGGCAGAACCCTGCCGGGCCTTCTCGAGCACCTCATCCGTCAGTACGGCGGCCAAGGATCTCCCTGGGACGTGGGGAACGGGACGCCCCCATTCTAGGGCGGCCGCTCCGTGATCCGCACCACGGGGCCCGAGACATGTGGAAGCCGGGTCGAGGCTCGTTGGGGGGGAACCCTCGACCCGGCTTCTCCATGACTGTCATCGTCCCGGGATCCCCGGAGGTTACGCGGGTCCCGGATTTTTTTCCGAGGCAGCGCGCCGGCACCCCCGCGGGCCCGGACGGGCCCCTAGACCCCGAGCTTCCGGTTGGCCAGGACGGGCAGGAACTCTCGGACCTCATCGATCCGGCGGCGGGTGACGTCGACGGTCACGAGCCCCTCGGTCTCGTCGTCGAGGAAGTCCACGGGGATGCCCAGGGGATCCAGGATCGCGGAGTGGCCGATGGTGTTCTTCGAGCTCGTTCCGGCGGCCGCGATCCACACGGTGTTCTCGACGGCGCGCGCCTTGAGGATGGTCTCCCAGTGCTCCACCTTGTGGTCGCCCTTGAACCAGGCGGCGGCCACGAGCAGCACGTCCGCGCCCTCGACGGCGAGGCGGCGCGCCAGCTCGGGGAAGCGGATGTCGTAGCAGGTCATGACGCCGAACTTGAGGCCGCCGATCTCGAACAGCTGCAGCCCGGACGGGTCCCCGGCCTTGATGCGCTTGGACTCCTGGTAGGAGAACGCGTCGTAGAGGTGCACCTTGCGGTACGTTCCGGCGATCGCGCCGTCCGCCTGGATGACCACGAGCGTGTTGTAGGGGCGTTCCTCGCCGCTGGACTCGTAGCCGCCGGCGACGATCGCGATGGAGTTCTCGGCGGCGATGAGGGAGAGCTGCTGGACGAACCGGGACCAGTCCCGGTCCACCGCGGCGGCGAGGTCGCCCTCGACTTTGCGCACGGTGAACATGGTCTCCTCGGGGAAGAGCACGAGCTGCGCTCCGGCGCCCTTGGCCCGCGCCGTGAGGCGGCGCACCACGTCGAGGTTCTCCTCCAGGGTTCCTGCGGGCGAGAACTGTCCAACACTGATCAACATAACCGTGGCCTTCCGCTCGTGGTGAGTGGTTCCCAGAGTACCCATCCACCGCCGGGCGCGGGGTCCGGGCAGGTCACGGTCCGGTCACCGCGGGCTCTGGCCGCTCCCGGGCGGCGGGTCTAGCCTGAGGCCATGGACCTCACCGTGCTGGACGTCGATGTCTGCGTCGTCGGGGCCGGGCCCACGGGCCTGATGGCCGCCAACGTGCTGGAGAAGCTCGGGGTGGACGCCGTCGTCGTGGATTCCAAGGCCGGTCCGACGCGCGAGTCCCGGGCCCTGGGCCTGCAGGCCCGGAGCGTGGAGCTGTACCGGCAGCTGGGCCTCGCCGAGGAGGTGCTCGCGCGCCGCACCCTCGCCGCCCAACTGCTTCCCGGCGTCGGACCGCGCTCCCTGGGCGCCGTGCCGCTGGGGCGGATGGGCGCCGCCGCGACGGCGTTCCCGGGCATCCACATCCTGGAGCAGAGCGCCAACGAGGAGATCCTCGCGGCGCGCCTGGAGCGGCGCGGGAGGCCCGTGCTGTGGCGGCACGGCTTCGAGCGGCTCGAGCAGGACGACGGCGGGGCGCGCGTCCACCTGGCGGGACCGGACGGCCCGGTGCGGGTGGGGGCCCGGTACGTCATCGCGTGCGACGGCGCGGCCTCCCCCGTGCGGCGGCAGCTGGGGATCGGCTTCCCGGGCGGGACCAACCGCCACCTCTTCTACGTGATCGACGCGAACGCCGTCACCGGGCTGCGGGACGGGATCTCCGTGCGCGTGACGCGGGACGAGTTCATGCTCGCCTTCCCGATGGGCCCGGACGGGGCCGGAGGGCGCCGGGTGCGGCTGCTCGGGCTGCTGCCCGCGGTGGCGGAGGACGACGCCGGGGCCCCGCCCCGGGTGGCCGAGGGCCGGGCGCGCTCCTCGCTGGCACGGGGCTTCGGGATCCACTACGGGAGCTCCGAGTGGTTCTCGACGTACCGGGTGCACCACCGCGTGGCGGACGTCTTCCGGGACGGGCGGGTGTTCCTGGCCGGGGACGCGGCGCACATCCACTCGCCCGTCGGGGCGCAGGGCATGAACACGGGGCTGCAGGACGCGCACAACCTGGCCTGCAAGCTCGCCGACGTACTCGCGGGAAGGATGCCGGAGGCCTCCCTCGACCGGTACCAGGCGGAGCGGAGGCCCGTGGCGCTGCGGCTCGTGTCGACGACGGACCGCGTCTTCGGCGTCGTCACGTCGCCGCACCCCGCGGCGGTGTTCTTCAGGACCCGGATCGCGCCGGTCCTGATGCCCGTGGTCGCCCGCGTGGTGCCGCGCTCCCCCGCCGGCGGGCGGCTGTTCGGCTACGTGTCCCAGCTGCGGATCCACTACTGGATGACGGAGGCGGAGCGGCGCCGCGCGGAGTCGCTGCGGGGGCCGGCCCGCGCCGGGCGCCGCGGGAGGGTCCTCGGCCGCCGCTTGCCGTGGGTGCCGCTGGACGGGGCGGAGCCGGACAACCACGCGTCCCTGGACGCGCTCGAGTGGCAGGTGCACGCGTACGGGGGGTCCGGCGTCGTCCCCGGACGGAGGCTCGCCGAGCGGCACGGCCTCCCGCTGCGGGAGTTCCCGGCCGCGCCGCGGGCCGGGCTGCCGGACGGGACCGCGGTGGTGGTGCGCCCGGACCTGTTCGTGGCCGCCCTCGAGAGGGCGGCCACGAAGCGGGGCTGAGCGGGCCGGTGCTACTCGCCGATCAGGTCGTAGCGGACGATCGTCTGGTCGCGGTCCGGGCCGACGCCGATCGCGGAGAAGCGCGTGCCGCTCATCGACTCGAGCGCCAGCACGTAGTCCCGGGCGTTCGCCGGCAGGTCCTCGAGCGTCCTGGCGCCCGTGATGTCCTCGGTCCAGCCGTCGAAGTACTCGAAGATCGGCTTGGCGTGGTGGAACTCGGTCTGCGTCATGGGCATCTCGTCGTGGCGGACGCCGTCGACGTCGTAGGCCACGCAGACGGGGATCCGCTCGATGCCGGTGAGGACGTCGAGCTTGGTCACGAAGTAGTCCGTGAAGCCGTTGATGCGGGACGCGTGGCGCGCCAGCACGGCGTCGTACCAGCCGCAGCGGCGCGGGCGGCCGGTGTTCACGCCGAACTCACCGCCCTTCTTCTGCAGGTAGTCGCCCATCTCGTCGAACAGCTCGGTGGGGAACGGGCCGGCGCCGACGCGCGTGGTGTAGGCCTTGATGATGCCCACGGAACGGGTGATGCGGGTGGGGCCGACGCCCGAGCCGACGGACGCGCCGCCGGCGGTCGGGTTGGAGGACGTCACGAACGGGTAGGTTCCGTGGTCGACGTCGAGGAACGTGGCCTGGCCGCCCTCCATGAGCACGACCTTGCCCTCGTCGAGGGCCTTGTTCAGCTCGAGCGTGGCGTCGATGACGAGCGGGCGGAGCCGTTCGGCGAAGGAGAGGAAGTACTGGACGATCTCCTCGGTCTCCACCGAGCGCCGGTTGTAGACCTTCACGAGCAGCTCGTTCTTCTGCCGGAGCGCGCCCTCCACCTTCTGGCGCAGGATGGACTCGTCGAAGACGTCCTGGACGCGGAGGCCCAGGCGGCCGATCTTGTCCATGTAGGCGGGGCCGATGCCGCGGCCGGTGGTGCCGATGGCTCGCTTGCCGAGGAAGCGCTCGGTGACCTTGTCCATGGTCTGGTGGTACGGGGCCACGAGGTGGGCGTTCGCGGAGACGCGGAGCCTGGAGGTGTCGGCGCCGCGGGCCTCGAGGCCGTCGATCTCCTGGAAGAGCGCCTCCAGGTTCACGACGCAGCCGTTGCCGATGATCGGGATGGCGTTGGGCGAGAGGATGCCGGCGGGAAGGAGCTTGAGCTCGTACTTCTCGCCGCCGACGACGACGGTGTGGCCGGCGTTGTTGCCGCCGTTGGGCTTCACGACATAGTCGACGCGGCCGCCGAGCAGGTCGGTGGCCTTACCTTTGCCCTCGTCGCCCCACTGGGCTCCGACGATCACGATTGCTGGCATGGGATCCTCCCCCTTGCATGGGTCAGCGGCCGGCCGGGGCCGGGTTCCGGCGGTGCCGGACACAAGAACGCCCCTGACCTCCCGGCACCCGGTTCGCGGACGCGTAAGAGTTGGCAGGGGCTCTTACGCACCGAGTTTACCGGAGGCCCGCCCACCGGCGCGACTTTTGTCCACAGTCTGGAGGCGGGCGCCCGGCTCCGGTCCGCGTGCCATCCGATGGCGAGTAGATTCTGGCGCCCGCCATTCGCCGCCAGAAAGTCGTGGCGCCACCTTCGGGAAACGCGGCGGGCGGCCTCATTCTTCTGCGATGGTGCTTCAGCCTCCAGCTGGTCCCATCGTCAAGCGGGATGGAAACGTAGGTTCTTCGGAGGATGCGGCTCGTGCGTTCGACAGGAGATCTCTCGCTGAGGAGGAACTCCACGATCTTCTCGATGGATTCCTGGGCGAAAACGAGTAGCTCATCCACTCCCTCCGGCACCGTCTGGAACCTGACGTACTGGTCGTCATAGACGATCTCGGGCGCTTCTTCTGCCAGCACGAGCGCGAACGCGCCCAGTCTGGGCCCTTCGACGTCAATGACAACAACAGTGCGGTAGAGGTGAGCACGGGCCGTGACCTTGTCCGGCACCGATGCGGCAATCTGCGCAGCTCGCTCCAGCATGTCCGGGAGGCTTCGATTCCATTCAAGCTCGTTCATGGTGGTTCTCCGTTTTCGGGCCCGAGTCCCGGAGGCAAGGAGCTTTCCTCATCCGGGTCGCAGTTCCTCGCTGGATTGACCGGCGGCGATCGACCTGCGGGCGACCGGGGCAGTCTTCGTTCGAATGTGCCGCCTCGGTGGTGATCGTACTAGCGCATTCACGCCCACGCCCCTCACCGCTCCGGCACGACCGGGCCCGGTGTCTCATCCGCACGGGCTGACACACAACCTCTGAAACCAGCCTAGGCGCGACGCCTACGCGTTCGGCGCCCGGTCCGTCCCCGCCCCGCGCCGGCGCAGGGCCGGGCTGGAGGGCGCGGCCCCGGCGTCGTACCCCAGCACCTCGAAGCCCGCATCCGCGATCATCGCCAGATCCGCCTCCGCGTCCTGCCCCTCGCTGGTCAGGTAGTCGCCCAGGAAGATCGAGTTGGCGACCTCCAGCGCCGCGGCCTGCAGGGACCGCAAGTGCATCTCCCGGCCGCCCGCGATCCGCAGCTCCTGGTCCGGGCAGGCCAGCCGCACGAGCGCCAGGATGCGCAGGCACCGCAACGGCGTCAGCTCCCATGTCCCCTCAAGCGGCGTGCCCTCGAACGGCATCAGGAAGTTCACCGGGATCGAATCGCTCTCCAGCTCCCGCAGCGCGAAGACCGCCTCCACGAGCTGCGCATCGTCCTCGCCCATCCCCACGATCAGGCCCGAGCACGGCGACAGCCCGGCGTCCTTGGCCCGCTCCACGGTGGCCACCCGGTCCGCGTACTCGTGCGTGGTGCAGATGTCCTGGTACTTGGACTCGGCCGTGTTCAGGTTGTGGTTGTACGCGTCGACGCCGGCCTCCCGCAGGACGCCGGCCTGGCCCGGCTTGAGGATGCCGAGGCACGCGCAGACCTCCACCCCCGGATGCTCGTCCTTGAGCCGGCCCACCATGCCCGCGACCCGCTCGACGTCCCGGTCCGTGGGGCCCTTCCCGCTTGCGACGAGGCAGACCCGCGACGCCCCGCCGCGGATCCCGAGCTCCGCCTGCTCCGCCGCCTCCTCCGGCTTCAGCCACGTGTACTTCAGGATCTGCGCCGCCGAGCCGAGCCGCTGCGAGCAGTACGTGCAGTCCTCCGGACACAGCCCGGACTTCAGGTTGACCAGGTAGTTGACCTTCACCGTGTTGCCGAAGTGCCGGCGGCGCAGCGTGCCGGCGGCCGCGACCAGCGCGAACGTGGCGGAGTCCGGCGTGGCGAGGACGGCGAGCGCCTCCTCCTCCGTGAGACGGTGCCCGTCGAGGATCCGCCGGGCCAGCGCCGGCGCATCCGCCGTGGCCGACTCCGGCTCCGGCGCTCCGCCCGACTTTGCACGTCCACCCGCGCTTCCGTCCGCGCTTCCACCCGCTCGTCCCGCCGCATCTCCCGCGTGCCGAAGTTCTCGTGTCTCCGTCATGCCCACCCCTCCTGAACAGTGTTCAATTCCTAACGGCCCACGCTACACCACCGTCAGCGGCGGCCGATCCCGGGCGGCCACGGCCCCGGCGAGACGGCCCCGCACGGAAGGTAGAGTCGGGCCCAGCGAAAGGAGCCAGCGCCATGCCACTCACCCTCGTCACCGGCGGCGGCCGCGGCATCGGGGCGGCCATCAGCCTGCGGCTCGCGTCCGAGGGCCACGACCTGGTCATCACCTACCTCAAGGACCGAGACGCCGCCGAGTCGGTGGCCCGCCAGGCGCACCGCGACGGCCGCCGGGCCACCGCCCTCCAGGCCGACACCGCCGACCCGGCGTCCATCGACGCCCTCTTCGCGCGCATCGCCACGCTCGGCCCGCTCACCGGGCTCGTGAACAACGCGGGCGCCGCGACCGCCGTCGGACGCCTGGAAGACAACGGAATCGAGGCCATCCGCCGCGACCTCGACGTCAACCTGTTCGGCGTCATCGCCTGCACCCGGCGCGCCCTCCCGGCCCTGCGCTCCACAGGCGGCTCGATCGTGAACATCTCCTCCGTCGCCGCCGCCCTCGGCGGGCCCGGGACCTACGTGCACTACGCCGCCGCGAAGGCCGGGGTCGAGGCCTTCACGGTGGGCCTGGCCAAGGAGGTCGCCGCCGACGGGGTCCGGGTCAACGCCGTGGCCCCCGGCACCGTCTGGACGGACTTCCACCAGGACCCGGAGCGCCCCGCGAAGGTCGCCCCGGCCATCCCGATGGGGCGCGCCGGAATGCCGGAGGAGATCGCGGGCGCCGTGGCCTGGCTGCTCTCCGACGACGCGCGCTACGCCACCGGGAGCGTCCTCAAGGTCGCCGGCGGGCTGTAGGGCCGGGGCGGCACCGGCTCGGCCGCCCACGCCCGCCGCCCCGCCCCATAGACTGGAGCGCATGGCGCTGACACGGGAACAGGTGGTGGACACGGCCGTCGCCATCCTCCGCGACTTCGGCCTCGCCGACCTCTCGATGCGCCGGCTCGCCCGCGAACTCGACGTCCAGGTCGGCGCCCTCTACTGGCACGTGAAGAACAAGCAGGAACTCCTCGTCGACGTCGCCGCCCGCCTCCTCGGCGGCATTCCCGCCTCCGGCGCGGGGCCGGCCGCCGGACGTCCCGCACCGCGGGAGGAAGGGGGTACGACGCCGGAGCGCGCCGCCGTCGTCCACCTCGCCCTCCGGATCCGCGCCGCCCTGGTGCCCGTCCCGGACAGCGCCGAGGTCGTCCAGCTCGCGCAGACCCTCCAGCCCGCCGCCCTGGAGCCGCTCACACGGCTGCGCGAGCTCCTCGAGGCCGCCGGCGTCCCGCCCCGGCACTCGGGCTGGGCCCAGCACCTGCTGCTGAACCACATCCTCGGCTCCGTCGCCGCCCACCAGGACCGGGCCACGCTCGACGCCGTCGACGCGATCGGCGGGCCGGAGCTCGGCGAGGACGCCTTCCGCTGGGGGCTCGACGCGGCGCTCGACGGGATGCTCGCGCCCTCGCGGTAGCCGCGGCCCCGGTTCGGCCCCTTCGCGAACGGGCCCGCATGGGGCAGACGGCGTGGCACGGCGGCCAGGCGGCGCGGGGGTCGCCGGCCGCCGGCAGGGCCGGGCCTACGGCGCCCGTTCGGCGAAGCGCTTGAACGCCGCCAGCTGCCGGCCGTCGGACCCCGCCACCGCCGCGCGGATGTCCCCGGCCAGGGCCGCGAGGGAGTCGCTGACCTCGACGTCGATCTCCAGCGTGAGGCGCGTGTCCGCGCCCTCGCGCGCGATCCCGTAGCGGTACTGCGTCCGGACGTCCCCCTCCCCGCCGGTGACCACGAGCAGGCTCCCGGGTTCGACATCGGCGACCGTGAACGTCCGCTCGTGGCCCTCCGTGTGCAGGTCGATCCGCGTTCCCGGACCCAGCGGGCCCTCGGCGTGCATCTCGGTGACGCCCGGCAGCCACGCGGGGGCCGCGGCCCAGTCGGTCAGCAGGTCCCAGGCCCTCGCGGGCGGGACGCGGACCAGCACGTCCTGTCTGTACGCCGTCGTGGTTCCCATGACTGAATCATCCCCACACGCGGCCCCCGTGTGAAGGTCAGGCGCCGAGCCGGCCGCCCGAGGCCTCGAGGTAGCAGGAACCGCACAACGACTCGTACCAGACGTCCTGCCCGTCGATCGCGACCTGCTCGCCGTCGAACACGATCTCCTCCCCGACACGCCGCGTGTTGAACACCGCCTTGCGGCCGCAGCGGCAGATGGTCTTGAGCTCTTCGAGGGTGTGCGCGATCTCGAGCAGGCGCCGCGACCCGGGGAACGCGCGCGTGAGGAAGTCCCCGCGGATGCCGTACGCGAGCACCGGGACGCCGTCGAGTACGGCGATCCGGAACAGCTCGTCCACCTGCTCCGGCTCCAGGAACTGGGCCTCGTCCACCAGGAGGCAGGCCACCGGCGCGGCGTCGACGTGCTCGAGCAGCGCCTCCGGGTCGTCGCCCGCGGCCCGGGCGGCAAAGAGCTCCCGGACCGAGGCGCCCGGCGGAATGAGGAAGTCGACCTGGCGGGTCATGCCCAGCCGGGAGACGATCTCCGCGTCGCCCTTGGTGTCCGTGGCCGGCTTCGCCAACAGTACGCGCTGCCCGCGCTCCTCGTAGTTGAACGCGGCCTGCAGCAGGCCCGTCGACTTGCCGGAGTTCATGGCGCCGTAGCGGAAGTAGAGCTTGGCCAAGGAAGGGGTCCTTTCGACGGGGGCGGCTATCGATTCTATGCCGACCACCCGGCCGGAAGCGTCAGCCGAGGACGACGGGACGCCCATGGACCACAGCCTGCAGGGCGTCCTCGAACTGCCGGAAGATGAAAGAGCTCTCCGTGGCCCAGAGACCCACACGGTCCGCCCCACCGGAGGGATCCTCGACCGTGCCGATCCTGAAGTGCCCCCGGGGTCCCGCGTTGACATAGGTCACGGGGTCGATTCCTCCGGAGGGCCCCTCGGCCTCCAGGACCCACGTGAACCACGGCTGGCCCCACGCCTCGCGGAGCAGTGCCCCCGCCCCGTGCGGCACCGCCGCCTCGCCGCCGAGCCGCTGGTCCACGAGGGCCGCCTCGATGACGAAAGGGGCCACGTGCAGGTTCCAGGCGGGACCCACGCCGGCCCACCGCGCCATGGCCGACGTCAGCTCCGTGATGGGAAGGACCTGCACGTTGAAGCGGGCCGGGTCGTCGGGGTGCCACGGCTGGTTCAGGACGCGCGGTCCGTAGCCCTGCTCCGCGGCGAGGAGGACGTTCCCGCCGTGGACGAACGCCTGCAGGCTCGTCTCCCCGTCCAGGAAGCGGCCCGTGAGGCGCAGTCGGACGGGTGCCTCGGTCAGGGCCTGGGCCATGAAGGAACCCATGCCGCCAAGCCGGCCGCCGTCCAGCACACCGAGGTCCCGGAGCTCGTCCAGCACCGGGTCGGCTCCCCCCAGCCGGCCCACGACGCCGTCCTTCAACTCGCCCGTCCGGGCGATCGCCGCGCCGCTCATCCACACCCCGGTCCCGAGGTCGGCGCCCGCCGCGAGGTGTCCGAAAAGCTCCTCCAGTTCCGTGCCTTGATCCGCGCTCGCCTGCTCGTCGACCCGGCCCGCGGCGGCAGTCGGTCCGGCCTGGCTCGCGACTGCGTCGTCCGCCTGCGGGGACCGCAGGACGCGCACCGAACGGGCCATCGCCTCGAACGGCTCGTCGAAGATGAAACGGGCCTGGATCGATGACGTGGTGCTGATCTGGACGGCCCAGCCCTTCAGCAGCACCAGGTAGTCGGCGCCGGAGACCGTCCGTCCATTCGGTGCCCGATGCGTGTATTCGATGACACGCCCCTCGTGCGCCGTGACCGGAACGCCGAGCGCGTCCAGGGGAAGGCCGCCTTCCTCGTCCGGATCCGCGAACGTGTAGGCCCAGCGGCCCGTGTGCACGATCCGGCCTTCGCGGAGCTGCGCCTCGATCCCCGTCATCGCCCTCCGGCTGAAATCGGCCAGGGAACCGTCGAACGGGTTGACGGTGACGACGACGTTCGGGGTGAACTCGTTCTCCACGGGCGGCATCGCCGCAAAGAGCTCCACCTCCGGGCGGACGGCTTCCGCCCTCCACGGCTCCGGCACGTCGAAGGCCAGGATCCCCCGCGCCCCCTGCGCCGGCACGACCTGCTTAGCTCCACTCATTTCCATCCCTGCCTCGCCGCGCCCTGCGGCACCGTCTCCTGGGGACCCCACAACCGCGTGTCGGCCGTGCCGCCACGCCGGACCCACTCCTTGTGCCACCGCGGCGTGACCGCCGCGGGCCACCACCACCGGGAGGCGATGGCGAGCGGGGCTGCCGTGAAGGCATAGGCCGTCCACAGCAGGTCCGCATTGTCCCAGCGCTCGAGCGTGGCGGTCAGCGGGACCGCCGCCCCGAGGATGAGGATCCCGGCGGCTCCTGCCTGCAGCGGCAGGTAGTTGCGCCGCGTGAAGAAGAACGCGGCCACGGGCCGGGGCGCCCACGTCCGCCACCTGCCGGACCAGGCCCAGACTCCGATCGCCAGGGCGGTCAGCCCAGGCAGGCCCAGCAGAAGGAACATCACGAGGTAGTCGTTCATCGAGGGAGCGTCCTCCGGGACTAGTCGAACGGATTGAGCGAGGACAGGACCTTCTTGCCCGCGTCCACGGCGGCCTCGCCCAACGAGCCTACGTCGCCGTGGCGCAGGTCGTTGATGGCCCCGCCGACGGCCTCGCCGATCTCACCGCCGATCCACCCGCCCGCGAGTCCCCCGAGGAATCCGCCGACCGCCGCCCCCACGCCGGGAATCGGGATGAGGGCCTGGCCGACCGCGGCGCCGACGCCCCGGCCCACCGCGGTGCCGACGACCTCGCCGACGGCCTTGCTCCCGGTGACCACGGCGGCGTCCGTCGCCGCGACCCGGGCATGCTCGGCCTGGCTGAGGTCGGGATTGCGCAGGAGGCTCTCGTTGTAGCCCTCGGAATACGCGCCGAGGGCCGTGGCGCCGTAGTCCGCGGCGGTGAGGAACTTGCCGGCGGGGCCGTTGGCGAAGCGGTTGGCCGAGTCGATCCACCCCGGCAGGCGCACCCTGCCGTTGGCCTGGCCGGCTGAGCCCGGCGGTGTCCCGTTTCCACGCGTCAACTGGACGCGCAGGCTCACGTCCTGGCCCCTGATGTTGAACCGGGTGTTCTTCAAGTGCGGATAGCGGGCCAGGAGCAGCCCCAGCGGCGACTGGGCATCGATGCCCCGCAGCATCCGCGTGGTGGAGTTCGACGAGACCCGTTGCGGGTCGGCTCCCTGGCTCGCCTGGAGCCGCTCGATGTAGGAGCTGGGCACGCCGAGGCGGTTCAACGTCCCCGCCGAGATGCGGTGCCGCACCGGGGTGGTCTGCGCGAACGGATTGGCCGAGGTATTGAACTCGAACCACAGCTTGCCGTTCTTGTACTTGAAGTGCGCCGCGGTCAGACCGACACCCTCCAGGATGTCGGCACCGTCCGTGACCGCACCCGTCAGGTCCCCCACGCCGGAGTAGTCCCCCAGGGCGGGATTCAGTCCCCGGATGGCGTTGGCGCACTTCTCCACGGCCGCGTCGTAGAGCCCTGCGACCGCATCGATCTCGCGCTGGATGGAGCGGTTGGTGTCCCAGTAGTCGTCGGGTCGGTCGTCGTAGGCGATCGCGTTGTGGCCCGCCGCCTGCTCCTTGACGTTGTCGTATCGGGTCTTGAGGCCGGAGATGTCGTCGGAAAACGCCTCCAGGGCCTTGGCGACCTCGTCGGTGAGCGTCTCCGATGCGTCGACGTAGGGGCGCATCACCGTCGGCACCGCGGACGTGACCTTGTCCGTGTGGGGCGAGGAGAAGTACTGCCCCAGCTTGTCCCACTCCGTCTTGACGTCGTCGTAGATCCCCGACGCGTCCGTGCCGACCTTGCGCACGGCGCGGGCGGCCGTGTCGATCCCGGCGGTCGAGGGCAGCGTCTCCGGGAGGCCCGAGGTGTGCACCGCCATCAGTAGGCCTCCGTCCGGTCGCCGCCCTCGACGGCAGGCACCGAATGGATGGCGGTCTCGGCATCAGCGGCCATGTCGTCGTCTCCGGCGACGTAGGCGTCGATGGCCAGGCCCGTGTTGCCGCAGATCGAGTAGCCCGCGTTGCGTGCCGACTGCAGCAGCGGACCGGCGAAGCCGGAGAGCACCGAGTCGAGGGCGTCGCCGATGTCCAGGTGGTCGCACGCGGTGGCCGCCTCCTCGAACGACGTCGTCAGCGCGGTCTCCTGGGCCTCGAGCCGGTCGACGTCCGCCTTGGCCAAGGTCACGACGCCACGCGCGGCGGCGACCTGGATGTCCCATCCGTCCAGCGGCATGCGGGTTCCTCCTGTGGCATAAATCCATCTAGTGGTCGACCAGAACAGCCTAGCCCAGACGCCGCAAGGGCCGCGATGGGGACTTCTCCCCATCGCGGCCCCGCGCCACCATCCCTACGAGCCGGCCTCGATCGCGGCCCGCGCCTGCGGATCCGAATCGTCCAGGAAGCGGCCGATCCTCTCGACCTCCTCCGCCTCGCCGATCGCCGCCGCCGCGCGGCCCAGCGCGTAGAGCGCGCGCAGGAAGCCGCGGTTGGGCTCGTGCCGCCACGGCACGGGGCCCTGGCCGCGCCAGCCGGCCTTGCGCAGGGCGTCCAGTCCGCGGTGATAGCCCACGCGGGCATAGGCGTACGACTCGACCGTGCGCCCCTCGCCGAAGGCCTCGTCCGCGAGGACGGCCCACGCCAGCGAGGACGTCGGGTGCGCGGCCGCGACGTCCACGGCCTCGTCGCCCGCCGCGAAGCGCGCGTCCACGGCCTCGTCCGCGGGGAGCAGCGTCTCCGGGATGCCGAGCAGGTTGCGTCCGAGTTCGTCGCTCACGGCGCCTACTTGATGGACTTGCCGGCAGAGCCGAGCTGCTGGGCGGCCTCGACGATGCGGGCGGCCATGGACTCCTCGGCCTTGGCGCCCCACACGCGCGGATCGTAGGTCTTCTTGTTGCCGACCTCGCCGTCGACCTTCAGCACGCCGTCGTAGTTGGCGAGCATGTGGCCGGCCACCGGGCGGGTGAAGGCGTACTGGGTGTCGGTGTCGATGTTCATCTTGATGACGCCGTAGGAGACGGCGTCCGCGATCTCCTGCTCCGAGGAGCCGGAGCCGCCGTGGAACACCAGGTCGAACGGGTTGGCCTTGCCGATCTTCGCTCCGACCTGCTCCTGGATGTCCTTGAGGATCTCCGGGCGCAGCTTGACGTTGCCCGGCTTGTAGACGCCGTGCACGTTGCCGAAGGTCAGGGCCGTGATGTAGCGGCCGTTCTCGCCGGCTCCGAGGGCCTCGATCGTGGCCAGGGCGTCCTCGACCGTCGTGTAGAGCTTGTCGTTGATGGCGTTCTCGACGCCGTCCTCCTCGCCGCCGACCGTGCCGATCTCCACCTCGAGGATCTGGCGCGCGGCCGCGGTGCGCGGCAGCAGCTCGGCCGCGATGCGCAGGTTTTCCTCGAGGGTCTCGGCGGAGCCGTCCCACATGTGGGAGTTGAAGAACGGATCGCGGCCCGCGGCGACCTCGGCCTCGGAGGCGGTCAGGAGGGGCAGCACGAACTCGTCCAGCTTGTCCGCCGGGCAGTGGTCGGTGTGCAGGGCGATGTTGACGTCGTAGGACTTGGCGACCTCGCGGGCGAACGCCGCGAACGCGAGGGAGCCGGTGACCATGTTCTTCACGGACGCGCCGGACCAGTAGGCGGCGCCGCCGGTGGAGACCTGGATGATGCCGTCCGAGCCGGCCTCGGCGAAGCCGCGGATGGCCGCGTTGAGGGTCTGCGAGGAGGTCACGTTGACCGCGGGGAAGGCGTAGCCGCCGGCCTTCGCGGCGTCGATCATGGCGTTGTACTTGTCCGGGGTTGCGAGGGGCATGCTGACTCCTGGATAGGTGGGGTGGGAGTAGACCTCATTGGCTATCCCTCATCCTAGCGAGTCGGCGCGCACGTGGTGCGTCCCGCGTCACACCCGTGCGGGCAGGGCCCGCATCAGGAGAACGCCCTCGAGTCTGCCTTGCAGATCGTTCAGCCCCAGGGCCCAAGAACCTGCACGATCTGCAAGCCAACCGAGGGCGAGGCCGTCGGGGCTGCGGGGCGGATCCCGGACGACGGCGGCGCCGGTGCGGCACCGCCGTCGTCCGGGATCCGCTAGAGGCGCCAGCAGCTGGAGAGCTGCGTGTTGCCGTTGAAACGCGCCTTGAGGAACGCGATCGCACTGGGCACCGCGGCCACGTACCCGCCGAGGTGCGTCGGCGCGGCGTTGGTGATCCAGGAGACGTTGCTGTCCTGCGCGCACCAGCGCTCCGCCACGCCGCGGCCGGCCTGGTACGGGATCACGTCGTCGAGCAGGCTGTGGGAGAGCATCACGGGGACCCTGGGCGCGCGCCCGTCGCCGATCCGCTGCTCGCGCAGCACCGAGGCGTAGGGTTCCCTGTTCGCCAGCTGCGTGAAGGTGCTGCCGTCCGCGGTGAGCGTGGACGTCTTGACGAAGCCGTGCTGGAGCAGTCCGTCGACGACGCAGTTCTCCGCCGCCTCCGCCACGCGCTCCCGGCCCTTCGCGTTCAGCGCGGCATCGAGGTCCACCGGGTACTGCGAGTCCAGGGCGTTCATCGCGAAGAGCAGGAAGCCCGTGTAGAGGGTCGAGTCGATCTTCGCGGCCACTTGCTGCAGGTCGCCGGGAACCGCACCGGCGAAGGCGCCCTTGAGGTCAAGCTCCGGGGCGTAGGACGGCGCGAGTTCCGCCGCGGCGGCCGAGGCCCCGCCGCCCTGCGAGTACCCGACGAGGCCCACGGGGTTCGCGGCGCCCACGCCCGCGAGGCCGAGCCGCTGCGCCGCGCGGACCGAGTCCAGGACGGCGTGGCCCTGGGCCGCCCGCACCATGTAGCTGTGCGCGCCCGGCGTGCCGAGGCCCTGGTAGTCCGTGAGGGCCAGCGCGTAGCCGGCCTCCAGGAGCGCGGCGACCATCGGCCCCTCGTATTCCTGGCCGATCGCCATCTGCCGCGACGGCGCGCAGCGGTCCGCCGCGCCCTGCGTCCCCACGGCGTAGCCGATCAGTGGACGCTGCCCCTTGCCCGTCCACGCCTTCGTGGGCACCAGGACCGTGCCGGTGACGGCCATCCGGCCGCCGTGGGCGTCGGTGGAGGAGTACATGATGCGCGTCGCGGAGGCCTTCGGCTTGATGAGCTTGACCGGGTCCAGGTAGAACTGCGCGGGCTCGGAGCGGATCACAGCCCCGTTCTGGGCCGGCAGCGTGGACGGCGGGAGGTAGAAGTGGGCGTCGACGGACTCGGCGAGCTCCCCGAGGGCCTCCTCGCGCTGCAGGTCGGCGTCCGTCGCGGCACCGGCGTCCGTCACGGCGTCTTCCGCGGCGTCTTCCGCGGCAGTCGAGGCGGCCGCCGCGGGCGTCGCGGGCGTCGACACGGGCAGGGCAGCGTGTGCCATCGTGGGCATCGACGCGTGCGGAGCGGGTGCCGCGTGAACCGGCGCGGCGGCCCCGAGGGCGAGGACTGCCGCGAGCGCGGAGGCGCCGCAACCCGCGGCCAGGCGGCGCAGGGCACCCGCCCCACGGACGGAGCCGTCGGCCGACTGCCGTGCAGTGGAGCCGACGAGGTCGGCGTCGGAAGCGACAGTGCCGGAAGGGACAGCGCGGGGAGGGACTGCCCGGGTAGGTGCTGCATGGGAGGGCAGGTGGTGGTTTCCGGGACGGGTCATCTGTGCTCCTCTGTTCGACGGTGCGGCCTCGTTGCCGCCGGCCCACGACCGAAACCTACCGTTGGGTAACATGTGAGCCGCATCACACACTATGCGGCGTGACGGGATCCGTAAAGGATGTTTCGCCGGGCAAACCATCGCCGACCCGGCCCGGCACCCGGGCCGGCGTCCGGCACCCGGCCCTGCGTCCGGCGTCGTACCCCGGCTTGCGCGTCACCGCACCGCTGCCGCTATGCTGGGGGGGAACGTGAGGGAGTATCCCCAGCGCTGCACCCGTCAACACGCAGGGCACCATCGCCCCGCCGGATGCAGCGGCCGGACGTCTACCGGCGGAAAGACTCGCGGGAACGATCGTCCCCGAAAGGATCCCCGTGACCGTCCCACCCTTCATCTGGACCATCACGATCATCGTGATCGCCGCCCTGCTGGCCTTCGACTACTTCTTCCACATCCGCAAGGCCCACATCCCCACCCTCAAGGAAGCGGCCGTCTGGTCCTCCATCTACGTCGGGCTCGCGATCCTCTTCGGCATCGCGGTGCTGGTGTTCGGCGGGGCCGCGATGGGCGGAGAATACTTCGCCGGATACATCACGGAGAAGGCCCTCTCCGTCGACAACCTCTTCGTGTTCCTCGTGATCATCGCGAGCTTCAAGGTCCCGCGCGAGGACCAGCAGAAGGTCCTGCTGTTCGGCATCGTGTTCGCGCTCATCATGCGCACCCTGTTCATCTTCGCCGGAGCCGCGCTCATCAACACCTGGAGCTGGGTCTTCTACATCTTCGGCATCATCCTGCTCGTGACCGCCGGCAACCTGCTCAAGCCCGGGGGCCACGAGGACGACCAGGCGAACAACTTCATCATCCGCCTCGCCAAGCGCTTCCTGCACACCACCGACCACTACGACGGCGACAAGCTCTTCACCATCCAGAACGGCAAGCGCGCCCTGACGCCGATGCTCCTGGTCATGGTGGCCATCGGCGGAACCGACATCCTCTTCGCCCTCGACTCGATCCCCGCGATCTACGGCCTGACGCAGAACGTCTACATCGTCTTCACCGCGACCGCGTTCTCCCTCATGGGCCTGCGCCAGCTGTACTTCCTCCTCGACGGCCTGCTCGACCGCCTCATCTACCTCTCCTACGGCCTGGCCGCGGTCCTCGGCTTCATCGGCGTCAAGCTGTTCCTGCACGCGCTGCACGAGAACAACGTCTGGTTCATCAACGGCGGCGAGCACGTCGACGTCGTCGAGATCACCACGGCCCTGTCCCTGACCGTCATCATCGGCATCCTCGTGGTCACCGTCGTCGCCTCGCTCGTCTCCAAGGCCGGCAAGGCGCAGACCGCCGTGAGCAACGCCCGCCGCCACGCCGAGGCCTACCTCGACCTCGGCTACACCACCGACGCGGACGAGCGCGAACGCCTCTACCGGATGCTGGTGGAGGAGGAACGGCACATCCACACCATGGAGAAGAAGCACCGGGACAAGGTCAAGGACATCGAGCAGATCCGGGCCAAGGTCGCCGAGGCGCACGAGCGGCACGCGGAGCTCACGGCCAACTAGCCCGCCCGCGCGCACACCCCTCCCGTGGTGTCGGGGTAGGTGTTGGAAAACCTCACGCTTTCCGACACCTACCCCGACACCGCGTGGGGTACGCGCGGGGTACGCGCGGGGTCTCGCGCGCTCAGGCCGGGTGCTGGCCGAACACGTGGCAGCGGATCCAGGCGTGCATCGCGATCCCCGCCGCCGAGGCCGCGTTGATCGAGCGCGTGGAACCGAACTGCTCGATCGACAACGTCGCCTCCGCGGCCTCGTGGACCTCCTCGCTCAGGCCCGGCCCCTCCTGCCCGAACACCAGGACGCAGCGGCGCGGCAGCTCGTAGGTCTCGAGCGGCACGGAGTCGGGGAAGATGTCGACCCCGATCACCGCGAGCCCCTCGCCGCGCGCCCACTCCACGAACTCCCCGACCGTGGCGTGGTGGCGGACGTGCTGGTACTTGTCGGTGACCATGGCCCCGCGCCGGTTCCAGCGGCGGCGGCCGATGATGTGGACCTCGCGGGCCAGGAACGCGTTGGCCGTGCGGACCACGGTGCCGATGTTCAGGTCGTGCTGCCAGTTCTCGATCGCGATGTGGAAGTCGTGCCGCCGCGTGTCCAGCTCCGCGACGATCGCGTCGTGCCGCCAGTACCGGTAGCGGTCGGCGACGTTGCGCCGGTCTCCCTCGCGCAGCAGTTCGGGGTCCCAGTGCTCCCCCTCGGGCCACTCGCCCTCCCACGGCCCCACGCCGACCTCGGGCCGCGCCGCGCCGTCGGAGGGGTCCCGTGGAAGGCGGGCTCCGGCGTCGTCCGGTTCAATGGCCGGGTCCTCCCGGACGGCCTCCGGGGAGGGGACGACGCCGGGGCCGGGCTCCCGCGTCGAATCCTGCGGGGCGCCGGGGTCAGGGGTGGTGTGCACCGTTCAAGGGTAGTGGCTGGCGCGCCGCGGGGACGCTCCGGAAGTGGCAGACTGGCTTCACGATCCGGCGGAAGAAGGAGGCGGCCCATGGCCACGGTGGACAACGCCATCTACGTCGACGGCAAACGGGCCGGCGGACCCGCGGACGTCGAGAACACCCTGGAGCAGTTGCGCGTGCGCGGCGGCATGGCCTGGCTGGGCCTCTACCGTCCGGACGCGGAGGAGCTGCACCGGGTCGCGGCCGATCTCGGGCTGCACGAGCTCGCCGTGGAGGACACGCTCACCGGCCACCAGCGCGCCAAGCTGGACCACTACGGCGACCACACGCTCCTGGTGCTGCGGCCGGCCCGCTACCGCGACGACGTCGAGAAGGTCGAGTTCGGCGAGCTGCACGTCTACACGGGCGGCGACTTCGTGGTCACGGTCCGCCACGCGGAATCGCCGGACCTGGCCCGCGTGCGCCAGCGCATGGAGGCCGAGCCCGAGCTGCTCGCCATGGGCCCGCCGGCGGTGCTGTACGCGGTGGTGGACCAGGTCGTGGATGAGTACGAGCCCGTCATCGCCGGCCTGTCCAACGACATCGACGAGATCGAGGACCAGCTGTTCTCCGGGGACCCGCACGTCTCCCGGCGCATCTACGAGCTCTCCCGCGAGGTGATCGCGCTGCAGCGGGCGACGGAGCCCCTCGAGCGGATCCTCTCCGAGCTGCGCCGCGACGCGGTCCGGATCGCGGACGACGCCGGGGCCCCCTCCAGGCCCCGGGGCGCCGACCGCGCGGCCTGGGTGGAGCTGGACCGGCTGCTCAACGACGTGCACGACCACGCGATCCGGCTCACGGAGCGCATCAAGTCCTTCCGCGAGCTGCTGACCAACGCGCTCACCCTCAGCTCGACGCTCATCTCCCAGCAGGCCGCGGAGGCCGGGGTCGCGCAGAACGAGCAGATGAAGAAGATCTCCTCCTGGGCCGCCATCCTCTTCGCGCCGTCGCTCGTGGGCAGCATCTACGGGATGAACTTCCACCACATGCCGGAACTCGACCTGGCGTGGGGCTACGGCGGGGCGCTCGGCCTCATGGCGTTGCTGAGCGTGGGGCTGTTCGTGGTGTTCAAGGCGAACAAGTGGCTGTGACGGACGGCGCGCGGGCAGCGGCCGGGGATCCGGAGGGTGTGGCACGGGCGACCGCGAGTGCGGCGGACGGCGCCGACGCGCCGGGCGTCCTGAACCTGCGGCCGGTCGTCGAGGGGCTCGTCTACCGCTCGAGCGCCCCGTTCGGCTGGGACGCGCACCGCGTGGCCGGCTTCCTGGCCGAGCACCGGATCGAGACCGTGGTGGACCTGCGCTCACCCGCCGAGAGCGCGCTCGTCCCGTGGCTGCTCGACGCCCGCGCCCAGGGCGAACCGCTGCCCGAGCTGCTCTCCGCGCCGCTCGATCCCACGGAGGGCCGGCCCAGCAGCCGCCGCAGCATCGACACGGCCCGCGACCTCGGCGAGCTCTACCTGTGGTGGGCCGAGGAGCGCCCGGACATGGTGGCCCGCTCGCTCGCGCCGATCGCGGCGGGACGGACCACGCTCCTGCACTGCGCGGCCGGGAAGGACCGCACCGGCGTCGTCTCCGCCGTGGTCCACCTCGCCGCCGGCCATGAGCCGGAGGACATCGTCGGCGACTACGCCCGAACCTCCGCCGCCCTGCCGCAGATCCTCTCCGCCCTGCACGGGCTCTACGTGCGCACGCACCCCGGCGAGGAGCTGCCCGCGTTCGCGGCCGACGCGCCTCCCGTGATCCTCACGGCGCCGGCCGAGGCGATGGAGGTGTTCCTCGAGCGCTTCCTGGACCGGCACGGAACCGTGGAGGACTACCTGCTCTCCGCGGGCCTCGACCGCCCCGCGCTGGCCCGCCTCCAGCACGAGCTCCGCCGCTGAGCCACGCGGTGGGCGGGGCGGACGGGGCCTACGCGCGCCGCCAGCGGCGCCGCAACGCGTGGGCCGCGGCCTTCGGGCGGCGGTCCCGCGTGAAGACGCCCTTCTTGTTGCCATCGACGCGCATGATGCCCACCGAGGTCTGGAAGTCGGCGAAGTTCCACACGTGCTCCCCCACGACGGCGTCGATCCGGTCGAAAACGCGGTGGTACATGTCCAGGAACTCGGCCTGGTACTCCTCGCTCCACGGCGCGGCGTGGAGCGAGTGCTGCCCCGGCATGGTGTCCGCCCCGTACTCGGTGAGCAGGATCGGCTTCCCGAACGTCTCGGCCCACGTGCGCAGCTCGGCCTCGAGCGCGGCCTCGGCACCGGGGAGGTCGCCCGTGTGCGTGTACCAGCCGTAGTAGCGGTTGAGCATGCAGACGTCGAACAGGTCCTCGATCCGGGTCTTGTCAGGGCCGTCGAACATCACGTTGACGTAGCCGATCGGCCGGGTGGGGTCCAGTTCGCGGGCCAGGGCGGCGAGCGGCTCGAAGTACCCGCGCGCGCCCTCCTCCTGTGCGTTGGGCTCGTTCGCGATGGACCACAGGACCACCGAGGGGCGGTTCTTGTCCCGGGCGATGAGCTCGCGGATGGCGTTCCGATGGGAGGCCGCCGTCGCGGCGTCGACCTCGCCCGGGACGTAGGTGGGCCGGGCGGCACCCTCGAAGACGCCGCCGAACATCATGTTCAGCCCCACCGCCGCCGTCTCGTCGATGACCACGATCCCGTGCCGGTCGGCGTAGTCCATGACCTCCTCCGAGTACGGGTAGTGGGCGGTCCGGAACGAGTTGGCGCCCGTCCAGTCCAGGAGCCGGAAGTCCGCCACCATGAGCGCGTCGTTGTGGCCCTTGCCGATCGTCCCGTGGTCCTCGTGCATCCCGAACCCGGTGAAGTGGAACGGCTCCCCGTTGATGAGGAACTCCGTCCCCCGGACCTCGACCGTGCGCACGCCGACGGGCAACTCGTAGCTGTCCACGAGCACGCCGTCCCTCCGGACCTCGGCGAGCAGCCGGTAGAGGTAGCCGGCCCCGGGGCGCCACGGGACGACGTCGTCCACCACCACAGTGCCCGCGGCGCCCTCGGCCGCGCCGACCTGCGTCCCGTCGGCGTCCAGGACGCGCACGCCCACCTGTTCGCCGCCCGCGGCGCCGTCGAGCCGGACCGTGTAGCCGATCTCGCCCCGGGCCCCGTCGAGCCCCGTGACGACCGTCAGGTCCGCCACGTGCGTGGCGGGGACGGAGACGAGCCGCACACTGCGGTGCAGGCCCGAGTAGTTGTAGAAGTCGTGCAGGTAGCGCTGGATGCGGCGGCCGTCCGCGCCCGTCTCCACGCGGCCGGGCGGGATGCTGGCCTGGGTGAGCTCGTTGTTCACGGCGATGGTCAGCCGGAAGCGCTCCCCCGGCCGCACGTGGTCGGTGATGTCCGCTCCGAAGGGGGTGTAGCCGCCGGCGTGCGCGGCGACCTCGGTCCCGTCGACGAACACGCGCCCCTCGTGCGTGGCGGCGTCGAGCCGGATCAGCACGCGCGAACCGTCCCAACCCGCGGGGACGGAGACCTCGCGCTGGTACCAGACCCAGCCGACGTGGTTGCGGATGGCCGGGTCCGGGAAGACGTCGTTGTAGCTTCCCGGGACCGCCATCTCGAGGTCGGTGGCGAGCGCGGCGTCGAACCAGCGCTCGTCGAAGCCGGTTCCCTCGTGGTCCACGCGGAAGCGGTAGAGGCCGTCGAGGAGGCGGACGTCGCGGGTGGGGCCGTCCTGGGGCTTGAGCATGGGATCCTCCGAGGGGTCGGGGTCGGTTGCGATGGTGGTGGTGACAGCTCGGGCGGACGACGCTGGCGCGGTGCCGCGTGGTCCGGGGAGGCCGCGGGCGGCTCCGTCCTCACGGCGGCGGCGCGGCCCCCGTGCTGCCGCGCACGACGAGCTCCGTGGCGAGGTGCGCGGGCGGCGCGAGGGGGGCCCCGGCGTCGTCCCCCCCGATGCGGTCCAGGAGCCAGCGGGCGGCGGCGTCCCCCGCGGCGCGCAGGGGCGAGCGGACCGTGGTCAGGCGCGGGCTGCTGAGCTCGGAACCGAAGATGTCGTCCACGCCGACGATCGAGAGCCGGCCCGGAACGGCCACCCGCTCCTCCTGGCAGCGCTGCAGCAGGCCGAGCGCCAGCAGGTCGTTGTACGCGACGACGGCGGTGGCCCCCGTCGCGAGGACGTCGGGCAGGGCGGCGCGGCCGGCCGCGAGCGTGGGCTCCCGCGAGCACGTCGCGACGAGCGCGATCCCGAGCCCCGCGGCCGCCTCCTCGAGCACGGCACGGCGCCGGTGGTTGATCCACGAACGCCCCGGGCCCTCGACATAGGCCACGCGGCGGTGGCCGAGCCCGTGCAGGTGCCCGAGCGAGGCGGCGAGGCCGGGCCGCGGGTCCGCCACGATCGAGGCGATCCCCGGGACGTCGCGGTTGACGACGACGACGGGCGTGGACTCCGCGAGCCGGTGGATGTCGTCGTCGTCCATGCGGCTCGTGGCCAGGACCAGCCCGTCGGCGCTCGCCGCCAGCCGCTGCGCCGCCACGAGCTCCTGTTCCGGGTCCTCCTGCGAAGAGGCGAGCAGGAGCGTGGACCCCGCGAGCGCCGCGGCTCCCTGGGCGCCCCCGACGATGTCAAAGAAGACGGGGTTGGCGAGGTCGGAGACGATCAGCCCGACGGCGTTCATCCGGCCCGTGGGCAGGGCGCGGGCCATCGGGTTGGGCCGGTAGTCCAGCCGCCGGGCGGCCTCGCGGACGCGTTCGGCGGTCTCGGCCTTGACCCGGCCCGGCTTGGCCAGGGCGCGCGAGACCGTGGAGGCGTTCACGCCGGCGGCCTCGGCGATGTCGTAGATCGTCGCCGCCGACCCCTTGCGCCGCGCCTTGCGCTGCTGTTCCGTCATGGCGCCTCCTTCCTGATCTGGCCTGGGAGGGTACGACGCCGGTGCCCCGCCCGCGGGGGGCGCGGCACCGGCGTCGTACCCTCCGTCCACGCTAGGCGCGGACCGGGGTCTCCCGGACGGGGAACGCGCCCTCTGCGGCGATGCGCTTGTTCAGTTCCGCGAGGAACTCCTGCGGATCCGAGTCGAGCTCGACCTCGCGGCCCAGCCAGCTCGAGAGGTGGATCGCGTTGGCGAGGCGCACGCCGTTGATGCCGTCCGAGCCCGGGGCCAGCAGCGGGGTGCCGTCCAGGATGTTCGCGGCGAAGTTCTCCAGCACGCCCGCGTGCTGCCCGCCCCAGACGGACTCGAACTCGATGACCTCGGTCTCGTAGAACTCCCTCGGGTCCACCTGGCCGCGGAAGAGCCTGGCCACGTCCTCCATGTCCATGCCGTCGCTGAGCTCGCGCTCGGGCTTCTTGAGCCGGGTGACGGTGGCCGTCTTGCTGTTCTCCACGACGATCTTGCCCGCATCGCCGAGGATCTCGAAGCGGTCCGTGCCCACGATGTCGTGCGTCGCGGTGACGAACGTGCCCGTGACGCCGTCGCCGTAGTCGACGACCGCCGTGACCTCGTCCTCCACCGCGATGTCGCGCCGGAATCCGTAGGAGACCTTGGAGTACACGGACTTCGGCACGCCGCAGATCCACTGCCACAAGTCCAGCTGGTGCGGCGCCTGGTTGACCAGGACGCCGCCGCCCTCGCCGCCCCACGTCGCGCGCCACGCGCTCGAATCGTAGTAGCCCTGCGGGCGCCACCAGTTGGTGATGATCCAGTTGCTGCGCCGGATCGCCCCGATCTCGCCGCCGTCGACGATCTCCTTGAGCTTCTTGTACAGCGGGTTGTTGCGCTGGTTGAACATGATCCCGAAGGACAGCTCCGGCTTCGACGCCGCGAAGTCGTTGAGCTCCTGGACCTGCGCCGAGTACACGCCGGCCGGCTTCTCGACGAGCGCGTGCACGTCGCGGCGCAGGGCCTCGATGCCGATCTCGGGGTGCAGGAAGTGCGGGACGCACGTGACGACGGCGTCGACGTCGCCGCTGTCCAGCAGCGCGAGGTAGTCGTCGTGGAACGGGACGTCCGGGTACAGCTCGGCGGCGAGCTCCTTCTTCGCCGGATCCGTGTCGCAGATCGCGCCGATGACCATGTTGGGGACGCTGCCCTCGGTGATGAACTTGGCGTACATGCCTCCCTGCTGGCCGAGGCCGATGATGCCGAGGCGGACCGTGCCGCTGGTGGTGTTGTTGCTCATGATGCTCCTTCTCTGGGCGGGGAGGGCCGGCTACTTGCCGACGGTCTGGGCGGGGGCGGCGAAGAGGTCTCCGAAGCCCAGGGTGTTCAGGTTGTCGTAGGAGGTCTGCAGCGCCTCCCACACGGTGCGCCCGTAGAGCTCGTCCTGCTCGACCAGGAGGTACTCGGCGCCCGCGAGGACGGCCTCGGGGATGATCTCGGCGAAGTCCAGGTTGCCCTCGCCGACCTCGGCGAACTGGACCACGTTGCGGAAGTCCTGCATAAAGGCCGGGAAGTCGCCGCTCTGGAGGTGGCCGAACGCGCTCTCGGGCAGGGCGCCGATCCGGTAGTCCTTGAGGTGGACCATGGGCGCCTGGCCGGCGTAGCGGCGCAGCGTGCGGACGGGATCGAGCCCGCCGCGCTGGACCCAGTGGACGTCGATCTCCAGGCCCATCGTGGGCGAGGCCTCCCGGATGTGGTCCAGGAGGTGCCGCCCCTCGACCTTCGCGAACTCGACGTGGTGGTTGTGGTAGTACAGCCCCAGGCCCTCCGCCTGCAGGCGCTGGGCGTAGCCCTCCGCGGTGCGGGCGAACTCCAGGGTCTTCTCGAGCGACGCCATCGCCGGCAGCGGCAGCATGCCGATCCGCAAGTGTCGGGTCCCGAGCCGGTGGGCGTCGTCGACGATCTTCGCGAAGTCGGTGTCGAGCGCGTCCACGGGAGCGCCGCCCGTCGCCGTCACGTTGACGGAGAGCGCCGCGACCTCGACCCCGAGGACGTCGCGCGCCCGTTCGAGCTCGGCCGTGTTCTTCGCGTCCATCGGGATCTGGGAGACCTCGACGGCGCGGTAGCCGATCTCGGCCACCTTCGCGAGCGTCTCATACGCCCCGATCTCGGTGAAGCTGTTCTTGAGCATCATTGCCTGGACGCCGATGCGTGCCATGGTGTGGTCCTTCCGGTCGGTGGCCTGGCGCCCGTCGTGGGCGGCCGGTAGAGGTCTGGTCTGGGTGCGGGGGCCGTGCCGGCGGGTCAGGCCGCCCCCTCGAGCGCGAGCCGGCGGCGCTCCTCGCGGCGCCCGGCCTGCTGGTCGGGATCCGTGACGGGCGAGGCCATGAGCAGCTTGCGCGTGTACGGGTGCTGCGGGTCCTCCGTGACCTGGCGCGCCGGCCCGTGCTCCACGATCTCCCCGCCCGTCATGACGGAGACCTCGTGGCTGATGTGGCGCACCACGTCGAGGTCGTGGGAGACGAAGAGGTAGGACACGCCGGTCTCCTGCTGGATCCGCAGCAGCAGGTCCAGGACGCGGGCCTGCGTGGAGAGGTCCAGGGCGGACACGGGCTCGTCGCAGACGATGAGCTTCGGGTCCAGGGCGAGCGCCCGGGCGATCGCGACGCGCTGCCGCTGTCCGCCGGAGAACTCGCGCGGCAACCGGTCCACGGAGTCCCCGGGAAGGCCCACGTGGTCCAGGAGTTCGGCGATGCGGACCTTCGCGGCGCTGGCCGTGCGCCCCTGGACGGAGAGCGGCTCCGCGAGGATGTCGCCGACCGTCATCGCCGGGTTCAGCGAGGTGTACGGGTCCTGGAAGACGACCTGCAGGTCGCGGCTCAGCTTGCGCCGGTCCGCGCGCGTGGCGTGGGAGATGTCCCGGCCGTCGAAGGTGATCGACCCCCCGCTGACGGGAGCCAGGCCCAGGATCGCGCGGCCGAGGGTCGACTTGCCGGAACCCGACTCGCCGACGAGGCCCAGGGTGCGGCCCTGGCCAAGCTGGGCGGAGACGCCGTGGAGGACGGTGAATCCCTTGGCGCGCCAGCCCTTCATCGGGTACGTGACCACGAGGTCGCGCACGTCCAGGAGCGGCTCGACGGCCGGATCGGTGGTGGGGGTCTGCATCACGGGGTTCCCTTCAACTCGCGGTCGGCGTCGCCCGGGGTTCCCCCGAACGGACCGTCGGCGTCGGCACCCGGGCCGGGTCCGGCGTCGTCCTCCGGCTCCGAGGCCGGGACGGGGCTCGAGGAGCCCGTGAGCATGGTCATCGGCTCCTTGCCCTCCAAGGTGGAGGCCAGCAGCTGCTGCGTGTACTCGTGCTGGGGATTGCGCAGCAGCGAGCGGACGTCGCCCTCCTCGACGAGGGTGCCCTGGCGCATGACCACGACGCGGTCGCAGAGGTCGGAGACCACGCCGAAGTTGTGCGTGACCATGAGCAGGCCCATACCAAGGCGCTCGCGCAGCTCGCGCAGCAGGTCCAGGACCTCGGCCTGCACTGTGACGTCGAGCGCCGTCGTCGGCTCGTCGGCGATGAGCAGCCGCGGCTCGCAGGACACGGCCCCGGCGATCAGCACGCGCTGGGCCATGCCGCCGGAGATCTCGTGCGGGTAGGCGTCGAACGTGCGCTGCGGATTGACGATCCCGACCGTGGCGAGCAGGCCGAGGGCGCGCTTCCTCGCCTCCGCCTTGGACAGGCCGAGGACCTTCACCATGGGCCGCACGAGCTGGTAGCCGACGGTGAACGCCGGGTCCAGGTTGCTCATGGGCTCCTGGGGGATGTAGCCGATCCCGCGGCCGCGCAGCTTGGCGATCCGCGCCCGGTTGCGCGCGTCGTCGCCCGCGATCAGGAGGGGCTCGCCCTCGAAGAGGATGGTCCCGTCCGTGACCCGCGCCGTCTCCGGCAGCAGGCCGAGGATCGAGAAGGCCGTCTGCGACTTGCCGGACCCCGACTCGCCGACGATCCCGAGGACCTCGCCCTTGTCGACGTGCAGCGAGACGTCCTCGACGACGGTCTTGAGCGTGCCGCCCTCCTGCGGGTAGCCGACGCGCAGGCCCTTGACGGACAACACACTGCCCTTCCCGCCCGGATCGGCGGCGGCCGCCACGGCGGCGGCGTCCTGCCGTGGGTGCGGCGAGGCCGCGGCGCGCGGCGCCTTCGGCCGCTTCGGGGCCTTCGGCGACTTCTGGCCGTCCTCGAGTGCGTCGCGGAGCGCGTTGCCCAGCAGGGCCAGGCCCACGGTGATCGCGGCGATCGCGAGACCGGGCCAGACGAGCAGGAGCGGCTGCAGGTAGACGTTGCGGAAGGCGTCGGACATCATGACACCCCAGGTCGGCACGAGCGGGTCGCCGAGGCCGAGGAACTCGAGGACGGACTGGATGGCGATCGCGATGCCGGCGACCATGGCGGTCTGGATGATGATCGGCGCCCGGACCACTGAGAAGACGTGGCGGGACATGATGCGCCAGTCGCTCAGGCCGGAGACCCGGGCGGCGTCGACGTAGAGCTCGTTGCGCACCGATTGCACGGCGGTGCGGGTCAGGCGGAAGAAGGACGGTGCCAGCAGCACGCCGAACACGACCATGGACAGCCAGACGCTCGGGCCGGTCGCCGCGCGGACGGCGAGGAGGATGATGATGCCCGGCAGGGACATCAGCATGTTGGCGATCCAGGAGGCCGCGGAGTCGAGGCGGCCGCCGTAGTAGCCCGCGGCGATGCCGGCGGGGGTGCCGATCGCGATGGCGACGGCCGCGGCGAGCAGGCCCGCGGCGAGCGTCGTCTGGCCCGCGAAGAGCAGGCGGCTGAAGACGTCGCGGCCGGCGCTGTCCGTGCCGAGCAGGTGCTCGCCGCCCGGTCCCTGGAGGACGACGGCGAGGTTGCCGGTGTTGGGATCATGGGTCGCGAGCAGCGGAGCCAGCGCGCAGGCCCCGCCGACGACGACGAGGAGGAACAGCGCCACGATCGCCATCGGGTTGGTGAGGAGACGCTTGAGCGTTCCCGCCCGCTTGACGGCGGCGGCCGTGGTGCCGGCCTGGATGGAGGGGACCTGCGTCATGAGACACGCACCTTGGGGTTGAGCCAGCCGTTGAGGAGGTCGACGGCCAGGTTGACGAGGATGACCATGATGACCGTGTAGACCACGATGCCCATGACCACGGGGATGTCGCCCTGGGTGGTGGAGAGGATCGCGAGCGGCCCGACGCCGGGCAGGGCGAAGATCTGCTCGATGATCACGGATCCGCCCAGCAGCCCCACGAACTGCAGGGACAGGATGGTCAGGGCGGGTGGTGCCGCGCTCCGGAGGACGTGCTTGACGAGCACTTCGCGTTCGCCGAGGCCGCGGCTGCGCAGCGTGCGGATGTAGTCGCGGCGGCGGACCTCGATGATGGCGCTGCGGAACTGCTGGGCCGCGGAGGCCGTGAGCTGGAACAACAGGGCCGTGACGGGAAGGGTGATCGAGGCCAGCCAGAGGCCCGGGTTCTGCGCGAACGGGACGAACCCGGTCGCGGGGAACAGCTGCGCCTGGATGGCGAGGGTCGTGACGAGGACGATCGCGATGACGAAGCTCGGCAGGGCGTCCGCCGCGAGGGAGAAGACCTGGACCACGCGGTCCACCCAGCCGCGCCTCACGGCGGCGGCGATGCCGAGGATGGCGGCCAGGACGGCCGCGACGACGAGGGCTGTGACGACGATGGTCAGGGTCACGGGGAGCCGGTTGGTCAGGGCCTGCAGCACGGGCTCGCTCGTGAACCAGGAGCGGCCGAAGTCGCCGGTCACCGCGTTGCCGAGCCATTCTCCGTAGCGGACGACCAGCGGCTGGTCGAGGCCGAGCTCGGCCTCCTTGGCCGTGACCTGCTCGGCGGTGGCGAACTCGCCCAGGATGTTGCGGGCGATGTTCTGGCTCGAGAAGTACAGCATCACGTAGGTGATGGTGGTGATCGTGAACAGGAGGACGAGGCCCGCGGCCAGTCGCCTGAGGATGAAGGTCAGCATGGTGGTTTACCTCGCGGTAGGGTCCCGCGGCGGCCTCCGGAGGGGGAGGCCGCCGCGGGAGCGCGCGCTAGCTGGCGGGCGCGTAGTTGTAGAGGGACGGCACGGCCTGCTGGATCTGCTGCTCCACCGTGATGCCCGGACGGTTGAAGTACATCTGGTCGACCCGGAAGAACGGGGCGAACCAGGCCTCTTCGGTGATGTAGCGGCCGAGCTCCTTGGCGGCGGCGTCCGCGTCCTCGCCACCCTGCTGCATGCGGTCGATGAGCGCCTTGGAGGTCTCATCGGTGTAGCCGGTCGGGTTGAAGGCGGCGTTCGGGCCGATGTGGTGGCCGACGGCGATCCAGGGCTCTCCCTGGAAGATGCCGTAGAAGGCGGCGGGGTACTGGCCGGCCAGGACGTTGTTGCGGTAGTCGTTGCCCTGGACGCTGTCCTGCTGGACCGTGATCCCGACCTCGCCGAGCTGCTGGGCGATCGAGGAGAAGATGACCGGGTCGAAGCCGGGCGAGACGGGGAGCGTCAGGCTGAATCCGTCGGCGTAGCCGGCCTCGGCCAGGAGGGACTTGGCCTTCTCCGGGTCGTAGTCGTAGTAGGAGTCCAGCGCCTCGTCGTAGCCCGCGGTGGTCTCGCCGAGGATCTGGCTCGTCACGGTGCCGCGGCCCTGCAGGATGGCCTGGAGCATCGATTCACGGTCGATCGCGTGGTTGATGGCCTGGCGGACCTTCACGTCACCCAGGGCCTCGACCTGCTCGCCGGCGCGGTCGAACAGGAACAGTCCCTGCCAGTCGACCGGCAGCGTCGTCAGTTCGATGCCGGCGCCCGTGGCCTGCGCCTCGGACTTCGGATCGAGCAGTGCGGCGTCCACCTGGCCCGAGACCAGGGCGTTGAGGCGGGCGGTGGTGTCCTGCATGAACTTGAAGACGACCGTGTCGAACTTCTGCAGCTCGGGGGCCCAGTAGTCCTCGCGCTTCGTGAAGGTGTACTGGGAGCCGGTGACGGTGGAGGCCTTGTCGATCACGTAGGGGCCGGTGCCGACGGGCTCGGACACGATCTCGTCGGTACCCAGCGCCTCGGGGCTGCCCATGAAGCCGGCGGCGTTGGCCAGGTAGAACGGGAGCGCCGGGTCGGGTGCGGAGAGGTGGTAGGCGACCGTGTCCTCGTCGACGACCTCGACGGATTCGACGTTGTTCATCGTCGAGGCCTGCGGGCCGTTGGCCTCCTTGAAGTGCTCCAGGTTCGCCTTGACGGCCTCGGCGTTGAAGGCCGCGCCGTCGCTGAAGGTGACGTCGCTGCGCAGGTTCAGGGTGAAGACGGTGTTGTCCTCGTTCCACTCCCAATCGGTGGCGAGCATCGGCTCGAGCTCCCCGTCGGGGGCGCGCTTGATGAGCGTGTCGTAGGCCGCCTGGTACATCTGGATGTAGTGGCCCACGTGGGCCTGGGCCGGATCCCAGGCGGTCGCGTCCACGACCGTGCCGAGGGTCAGGGTGGTGCTGGCCTGTCCGCCGCCCGTGGCGCCGGGAGCGGGGGTGCCGCCTCCGCCACAGCCTGCGAGCGCCAGAACGCCCGCGGCTAGTGCGGCCGAGAGGGCGGTGCGTCGACGTAACGTCATCGTTGTCTCCTTGAGCTGGTGGTCTCCTGTGGCGTTCCGTCACTCCCATGTGAGCTGGGGCGCATCTACAGGCTCACCTTCGAAGTTACGTGCGTCACAACACCGCGGCAATCGGTTGCCAGAAGTTGCCCTCGCCATGACGCCCGACGCGTGACAAGCACCCCATCCCTCCCCAGAAACAACAACACTCTCCAGTCCTGCGTCGTTCTCAGAGCTGGGAACGACGCAGGAGTGGAGAGTGTTGCGGGAAGGGGCGGGTGGGCGGGGGCTAGACCCACTCCCCCTCTGCGAGCGCCTGGGCGTAGACCTGCTTGATGACGCGCAGGGACTTCAGCGCCTCCTCCGGCCCGATCCAGAACGGCTCGCCGCTGCCGTGCCCGTCGTAGAAGTCCCGGATGAGCGCCGCGTGGGAGGCGCCCCAGTAGCTGCGCCCGGCGCCGAGCGGCGCCGTCTCCCGCACGGTCCGCCCGGGCCCCTCGGCGGGGGCCACGGTGAGCGCGCCGTCGAGCACCATCCTCCCGGCCTCGCCCTGCACCTCGAGCTGCACGGGGAAGTTCAGGGCCGCGGTGTTGGTGGCGAAGAACGTGCTGCGCACGCCCCCGTCGTGGAGGAGCGCGATGTCGGCGGTGTCCTCCACCTCGATGTGCCCGTCGAGCGCCCGCCGGCCGACGCCGCCCGCGACCTCGACGGCGTCTCCGAGCAGCCACAGGAGCAGGTCCAGGGTGTGGATGGACTGGTTCATGAGCACCCCTCCCCCGGATCCGGCCCACGTGCCGCGCCACGGGGCGGCGGCGAAGTAGGCCGCGTCGCGGAACCAGCGCACGGACCCGCTGGCGCCGAGCACGCGGCCGAGCTCGCCGGCGTCCAGGACGCGGCGCAGCTCGCGCGAGGTGGCGTTGTAGCGGTTCTGGAAGCAGACGCCGACGCGTCCGGCGGCGCCGCGGGCCGCCTCCGCGATCCGCTCGCCGTCGGCGAGCGTGTGGGCGAGCGGCTTCTCGATCAGGACGTCGACCCCGGCCGCGATCGCGTCGAGGGCGGCGTCGACGTGCGCCGCGTGCGGGGTGGCGATGTGTACGACGTCGGGGCGCGCCGTCTCGAGCATCGTCCGGTGGTCCTCGAACACGCCGTCGGACGGGATGCCCCAGCGCCGCGCCGCCTCCTCGCGCCGGGCCGCGGTGGGCCCGACGACGGCGACGAGCTCGACGTCGTCCATCGCGGCGAGCGCCTCGAAGTGCACGCTCGCCACGTCCCCGCATCCGATCACGGCCGCGCGCAGGCGCCGCGGGGCGCCGTCCCCCGGGGCGTCGGAACGGCCCGCGCCGGACAGCGGCCCGCTAGACAAGGGAGACCCCCTCGCCCTCGGCGATGCGGCGGAACGCGCGGGCGGCCTGGCCGTAGGCGACCGGGCCGGAGAAGCCACCGAACTCGTGGGCCTGGGCCAGGTGCGGCTCGAGCGAGGCGAAGCCGGAGAAGCCGTCGGCGGCGAGGGCCGCGATGGTCTCCCGCAGCTCGCCGTCGCCCTCGCCCGAGGGGACGACGGCCCCGGTCTCGGCGATGGCGTCCTTGACCTGGAAGTACTCGAGGTAGGGGCGCAGCATCGCGTAGCCGTCGGTGTAGGGGCGCACCCCGACCTGCACGAAGTTCGCGTTGTCCCACGCGACCCGGAGCGCCGGGGAGTCCACGGACTCCATGAGGTCCAGGACCCGCTCCGGGGTGTCGCCGTAGATGCCCTTCTCGTTCTCGTGGACCAGGACCACGCCGGCGGCCTCGGCCTCCGCGGCGAAGAGCCGCAGCCGCTCCAGGACGGCGTCGCGGATGTCCTCGGGCCCCTGCCCCTCGGCGGGGTAGAAGGAGAAGATCCGGATGTAGCGGGTCCCGAGGGCCTGCGCGGTCCGGATGACGCGGCGCAGCCGCTCGAGCTCGTCGGCGGACGGCGCGGCGGCCGGGACCTTGCCGATCGGCGAGGCGATGGCGGAGACCTTGAGGCCCTGGGCGTCGAGGACCTCCTTGAGCCGGGCGGTCGTGGCGTCGTCGAACTCGGCGACGTTGACGCCCCAGGCGGAGCGGACCTCGATGTGGGTGGCGCCGAGGGCCAGCAGCACGGCCGCCTGCAGCGCGGGATCGGGGTCCACCTCGTCGCCGAAGCCGGACAGGGTCCAGGACGGGGCCTGGCTCGTGGGTGCGTTCATCGGGTGCAGCCTTTCGTGCGTCGTTGCCAAGAGCGGCGGGGCCGCTCTCCGGCCCGCATCGGGTGGTGCCCCGGCCCGGGCGGCGTGTGCCGAGCGGGCCGGGAGGACTAGGTGCCGGCCGGGATCCCGGCGAGCCAGCGGTGCGCCGCCCGGGCCAGTTCGGCGGCGGACTCGGAGATGTCGAAGACCGCCCCGGCCTCGTCCGCGCCGAGCGGCTCGAGCGTCTCGAGCTGCGAGTCGAGCAGGCTCGGTGGCATGAAATGCCCCGGCCGGGACTGGAGCCGCTGTTCCAGCAGCGCGCGGTCGCCGTGCAGGTGCACGAACACCGTATCCGGAGCGGCATCGCGGATCAGGTCCCGGTAGGAGCGCTTGAGCGCGGAACAGCCGATGACGAGGGTCTCCCCCGCCGCGGCCGCCTCACCGAGGACCTGGCCGATCTGGCGCAGCCAGGGTTCCCGGTCGGCGTCGTCCAGCGGCGTCCCGGCGCTCATCTTGGCGATGTTCGCCGGCGGGTGCAGCGCGTCTCCGTCGTTGAACGCCCCGCCCAGGTGCCCGGCCAGCAGGGCGCCGGCCGTGCTCTTGCCGCAGCCGGAGACGCCCATGACCACCACGCGGCGGCCGGGACCGGCCTCGTGCCCGCTCACCAGTCGTGGACCGTTCCGTCGGCCAGGCGGTTGTACGGCAGGTAGGCCTGCTGGTACGGGTACTTCTGGGCCGCCTCGACATTGAACTCCACGCCGATGCCCGGCGCGTCGCCCGGGTGCAGGTAGCCGTCGGTGAACGTCATGGTCTGGTGGAAGACCTCGTTCGTGGCCGGCGAGTGCTGCATGTACTCCTGGATGCCGTAGTTGTGGATCGCCAGGCCGACGTGCAGCTGGGCGGCGAAGCCGATCGGCGAGATGTCCGTGGGCCCGTGGAAGCCGGACTTGATCTGGTACTGCGCGGCGAAGTCCATGACCTTCTTGAGCGGGGAGATCCCGCCGAAGTGGGTGGAGGCGGCGCGCACGTAGTCGATCAGCTGCTCCTTGATGAGCGTCTGGTAGTCGTACACGGTGTTGAAGACCTCGCCGATGGCGAGCGGGGTGGTGGTGTGCTGGCGGACGAGCCGCAGGCCCTCCTGGTTCTCGGCCGGGGTGCAGTCCTCGAGCCAGAACAGGTCGTACGGTTCCAGGGCCTTGCCGAGCTTGGCGGCCTGGATGGGGGTCATCCGGTGGTGGCCGTCGTGCAGGAGCGGGATCTCGGGGCCGAACTCGTTGCGGACCGCCTCGAAGACGGTGGGCAGGTGGCGCAGGTAGGCGCGTGTGTCCCAGTCCTCCTCGGCGGGGAACGCGCCGCGCCCGGCCGGCTCGTAGTCGTAGCGTTCGCCGGAGGACTGGGCCTGGGCAGCGACGCCGTAGACGGCCTTCACACCCGGGATGGCCGTCTGCACGCGGATGGACTTATAGCCCAGCTCCAGGTGCTCGCGGATGGAGTCGAACAGCTGCGGGATGTCCGTGCCGGAGGCGTGGCCGTAGGCGCGCAGTCCGGTGCGGGAGGCGCCGCCGAGCAGCTGGTAGACGGGCAGGTTCGCGACCTTGCCCTTGATGTCCCACAGGGCCATGTCGACGGCGGCGATCGCGGCCATGGTGACGGGGCCGCGGCGCCAGTAGGAGGAGCGGTAGAGGAACTGCCAGGTGTCCTCGATGCGGTGCGGGTCCTTGCCGATGAGCAGCTGGGCGACGTGCTCCTTGAGGTACGCGGCGACGGCGAGCTCGCGGCCGTTCAGGGTCGCGTCGCCGATGCCGACGACGCCCTCGTCGGTTTCGACGCGCAGGGTGACGAAGTTGCGCGAGGGGCTCGTGACGTAGACCTCGGCCTTGATGATCTTCATGGGGTTCTTCCTCTCGGGGCGGCGCGGCGGCGCGCCGACGTGGTTCAGCGGGTGAGGGTGCCGCGCAGCGCGTGCACGGCGGAGGCGGTGGCGGGCTCGGAGGCGAGCCCGGAGTCGACGAGGGCGAGGAGGGCGGTGGTCTGCGCGGGATCGGAGGACGACGCCGGGGCCCCGCCTTCCGCGCCCTGCCCGCCCTGGGCGGCGGCCTCGGCGATGCGGCCCGCGGCCCGATCGTGGACGTCCTCGCCGGCGGCGAGCTGGGCGCAGACCTGGTCCATCCAGGCGGCGATTGGGCGCAGCGCGGCGGTTCCGGCGCGGCCGGCCTCCCGCTCGGCCCGGTAGACGGGGACGGCGCGGGCGGCGAGCTTGAGCGTGCCGTCCATACCGATCTGGGACAAGTGGTGGGCGATCCGCGGGTTCTCGAAGCGCTCCCGCAGGGCGGCCCGGTAGGCGGGGACGTCGAGCTCGGGGGCCGTCAGGTGCGCGGCGGCGGCGTCCCAGAACTCCTCGACCCAGGCGGACACGGCCGGATCGGCGAGTGCGTCGGCGACGGTCGCGTGGCCGCGCAGCCGTCCCGCGTAGGCCATGAGCGAGTGGGCGCCGTTGAGCAGCCACAGCTTGCGGCGCTCGAACGCCTCGAGGTCCTCGACGAACACGGCGCCGGCCTTCTCCCAGGCAGGGCGTCCGGCCGGGAAGTCCCCCGCCAGCACCCAGGAGCTGAAGGGCTCCGTGACCACGGGGGACACGTCGTCGTACCCCGTGGCCTCCGCGACGGCCGCCCGGTCGGCGTCCGTCGTGCGGGGGGTGATGCGGTCGATCGAGGTGTCCACGAAGGACACGTTCTCCTCGATCCAGCCGGCGAGCAGCGGGTCCACGAGCCGGGCCATCCCCAGCAGGGAGGCCTTCGCGGCGGCCCCGTTGCCGGGCAGGTTGTCGCACGAGACGACGGCGAGCGGCCAGCCGTCGGCGGCGCGGCGGGCGGCGAGGCCCACCACGAGGCGGCCCGCGACGGTGCGCACCACGCGGCCGTCGAGACCGTGGGCTCCGAGCGTGAAGCTGCCGCCCTCGTAGTGCGCGGCGAGCGCCGCGGCGTCGGCGGCGACGAGCTCGTCCGCGGCGTCGAGCGCGGGCTCCCCGCCGGCGGCCAGGCGGTAGCCGGCCTCGGTGACCGTGAGGGTGACGATCGCCGTGTCCGGGTGGGCCAGGAGCGTGGCGAGGGCCTGGAGGTCCGCGCCGTCGTGCGCCTCGACGATCGAGCCGATGACGCGGCAGCGGTCGCCCTCGGCGGTGCGCTCCACGAGCGTGTAGAGCCCATCCTGGGCGGAGAGCTGCCGGGCGGCGTCGGCGCTGCGGCCCGTGAAGGCCGCGATGCCCCAGCCGTCGCCGGCCTCCTCGGTGTACCAGGCCTGGTGCGCCCGGTGGAAGGCCCCGAGGCCCAGGTGCACGATCCGCGCGGCGGGGCGCGTCCCGGCGTCGTACGTCTCGGCATTGAGCGGCCGGACGGCCGCCTCCACGGCGCTCACAGCTTGAACGCCCGTCGCGGGGCGCCGTCAACGAGGTCGACGACGACTTCGGCGGCGCGTTCCTCCGTGATCCGGTGCTCGGCGACGAGCCGGGCCAGGAACGCGGCCTCGACGCGGCGGGAGGCGTCGTGCCGGGCGGGGATGGAGCAGAAGGCGCGGGTGTCGTCGATGAAGCCGGAGGAGCGTGCGAAGCCGGCGGTCTCCGTCACGGCGGCGCGGAAGCGCAGCATCGCGTCCGGGGCGTCCAGGAACCACCACGGGGCGCCGATGAACACCGCCGGGTAGAAGCCGGCGAGCGGGGCGATCTCGCGGGAGAACACGGTCTCGTCGATCGTGAACGGGATGAAGTGGAAGCCCTCGGCCGTGCCGAAGTCGGCCAGGAGCGGGCGCAGGCCGGTGGAGAAGTCCACGCCGAAGGGGATGTCGTGGCCCGTGTCGGGGCCGAAGCGGCCGAGCGTGCCCGGGTGCGTGTTGCGGTGCACGCCCGCATGCATGGTCATCACGAGGCCGTCGTCGACGGCCATCGCGGCCTGCTGGTACATCATGTGCGCCTCGAACGCGAGGCCCTCGGCGAAGGTGGCCGTCCCGGCGAGGCCCTTCTCGAAGAGCGCGGCGGCTTCCGCGCGGTCCAGCTTGAGGGTGTCCGCGTTGTGCGTGCCGTGGTCGGAGGAGACCCCCCCGTGCTCGGCGAAGTAGCGGCGGCGGGCCGCCATCGCGGCGAGGTAGCCGTCGTAGCCGGTGGCGCCGCCGCCCGCGGCCTGGATGAGCCGGTCGGCGTTAGAGGCGAAGCCGTCGACCCAGAACTTCGTGTAGGCGTCGGGGCGGAAGGTCGGCAGGACGCGGGGGGCGAAGGAGTCGTCGGCGGCGAGCGCGTCGTGGGCGGCGAGGTCGGCGAGCGGGTCGTCGGTCGTGGCCAGGACCTCGATCTTGAACTGCTCCATGAGGGCGCGGGGGCGGAACCCGGGCTCGGCGATCTTCGCCTCGAGCGCGTCGTAGACGGCGTCGGCCGTCTCCTCGCGGATGTCCTCGTCGTCGATGCCGAAGACCTCGACGAACTCCTGGCGCAGCCAGTACCCGGACGCCGTGCCGTCGTAGAGCGGCCAGTGGCGGCAGAACGTCCGCCAGGCCTCGCGCGGCGTCGCGCCGTCGGTGCCGCCCACGCGGAGCGCCTCGAGCGGCACGCCGGCGGCGTGCATCACGCGGGTGACGTAGTGGTCCGGGCTGATGAGCATCGCCGTGGGGTCGGGGAACGCGGCGTCGTCGGCGATGACGGAGGCCTCGACGTGGCCGTGGGGGGAGATGATGGGCAGCTCCTCCACGGCGGCGTGGAGTCGGCGGGCGATCTCCCGGACGCCGGGATCCGCGGGCAGGAGGCGGTCGGGATGGTTCGCGATCGAGGATGGCATGCATCCATCGTCCGGAGCGCGGAGGGGCGACGGCAACTAGTTGCCATGAGTTGCATCACACCTCTCCGGGCCGTCCGTCAGGCGCGGGCCGGACCCGTCGAGCGGCGCACCACGAGCCGCGTCGGCAGCACCACGGGGCGCTCCGGAACCTGCACCGTCCCGTGGGAGAGCACCAGGAGGTTCCGCACGGCGGCCGCGCCGAGCGCGTGCAGGGGCGCGGCCACGCTCGTCAGCCCGGGCGTGATCAGCTCGGCGACCGGTGAGTTGTCGAAGCCCACGACGCTGATGTCCCCCGGGACGTCGTAGCCGCTCGCCTGCGCGCGGCGCATGAAGCCGATGGCGAGCTGGTCGTTGTAGCCGAGCACCGCCGTCGTCCCCGTGGCGAGGACCTGCCCGGCCACCGACTCCCCGCCTTCGCGCGTCGGGGCGGGGCACTGGACCATGGACACCTTCAGGCCCAGCTCCAGGGCACCCTCCTTGAGGGCCCGCCAGCGCATCCCGTGGGCCCACGAGGCCTCCGGGCCGGCGAGGTAGGTCAGTTCGTGGTGGCCCAGCTCGCCGAGGTGCTCGAGCGCGCGTCGCATCCCGCGGGCGTTGTCGGTGACCACCCCGCCGACGCCGCTGACACCGCGGTTCATCACGAGCGTGGGCTTCTGCTTGGCCATGGCCCGGATCGCGGCGTCGGACATGCGCGAGCTGCTCAGCAGGATCCCGTCGACGATGTCCATGACCCGCTCGATCGCCTCGCGCTCGACGATCCCGGACTCGCGCGTGTGCGCCAGGAGCATGGTGTAGTTGTTCTTCGCCGCCTCCTCCTCCGCGCCGCGGATCATGTCGATGAACACGGGATTGGAGATGTCGGCGATGACCAGGGCGATCGTGCCATGGCGCTGCCGCCCCTCGGCCATGGGGCGGCGCATGTCGACCGAGCGGTAGCCCAGCTCGGCGGCGACCTGGCGGATCCGCTCGGCGGTGGCGAAGCTGACCCGGCCCGGGCGGGCGAACGCCCGCGAGACCGTCGACGCCGAGACGCCGGCCAGGCGCGCGACGTCGTAGATCGTCGCCGGCTTCGGGGTCTCACCAGGTGGGGGCATGGACTCCATCTTGGTGCATCGGCAGCCCGGACGACACCCCCGAGACGCCGCCGTTGCCGATGGCAACTGATGGCAACCGCTCGCTTCCGGCGGCGCGGCATGGGCATCATGCTTCAGTACCGCCAACGGGGCCGGTCGCCCCGGCACGGGGCGCGCGGGGTCGAGGACCACCGGCCGGAAAGCAGCACCACACACCATGAGATCCACCCTTCTGCGCGCCTCCGCCGCGCTCACGGCGGCCGCGCTCGCACTGACCGCGTGCTCGGCCGGCGTCTCCGGCACCCCGGAGGACGGCAAGACGCTGATCCTCTCCCTCAACCAGTCCGAGTCCCACCCGTCCTACGTGGCGCTGACGTCGTTCGGCGAGCGCCTCGCCGAGGCCACGGGCGGCCGCTGGGACATCAAGGTCTACCCGAACGAGACGCTCGGCGCGCAGCAGGAAGTCGTCCAGCTCGTGAGCGACGGCTCCGTCGACATGGCCGTGGCGTCCGGTACGCAGCTCGAGAACCTGAACCCCGAGTTCGGCGTGCTGAACCTGCCGACCGTGTTCGAGGGCATCGACCACCAGATGTCCGTCCTGCGGGACCGGGACATCGTCGGCGAGCTGTTCGGCTCGCTCGAGCCGGAGAAGAACCTGACCGTGCTCGGCGGCCTCACCCAGGGCGACCGCAACCTCTACACGGTCCGCGGCCCCGTGACCACGCCCGCCGATCTGCGCGGCCAGAAGGTCCGCGTCCAGGAGTCCGACGTCCACATCTCGATGGTCAACGCGATGGGCGCCTCCGCCACGCCGATGTCCTACGGCGAGGTCTACACGGCGCTGCAGTCCGGGGTCCTCGACGGGGCCGAGAACAACGAGATCTCCTACGTCACGCAGAACCACAACGAGGCCGCCCAGCACGTGGCCCTGACCCGGCACCTCGTGGGCCTGGACTACATGCTCGTCAACGCCGACACCTACCACGGCATGGCGGCCCGGGATCGAGAGGTCTTCGACCGCGCCTGGGACGAGACCGTCACCGAGCACACCGAGCTGTGGAAGCAGGAGACCGAGGCGGCGATCGCGCGCGCCGAGTCCCGCGGAACCGTCTTCAACGAGGTCGACGAGGAGGCATTCGCCGAGGCCCTGGCCCCCGTCGTCGAATCCGCCCTGCGCGGGACCGCGGACCGCGAACTGTTCGACGCCATCCAGGAGGCCGCCCGGTGAGCACCGTCAAGAACGTCCTCGACACCGCCCTGAAGTGGCTGTGCATCGTCCTGTTCACCTCCCTCGTGGCCGTCGTCGTCTGGCAGGTCTTCAGCCGCCAGGTCCTCAACGCCCCCGCGACATGGACCACCTCCGTCGCCCAGTACCTGTTCGTCTGGCTCGCCCTCTTCGGCGCCGCCTGGGTGTTCTCCGAGAAGGAGCACATCGCGGTGGACTTCATGACCCGGATCCTCGGCGTCAACGACAAGCGGTGGCTCGAGGCCGCCGTGAACGGGATCGTGTTCGCCTTCGCGGCGCTCGTGCTCTTCTGGGGCGGGCTGCGCGGCGTGGACCTGACGTGGACGCAGAAGGTCTCGGGCCTGCCCGTGAGCGTCGGGATGATGTACCTGGCCCTGCCGGTCTCCGGCGCCATCACGATGCTGTACTCGCTCTTGCACCTCGTCGAGGCGCTCCGCGGGCGCGGCCTGCCGGACGACGGCGAAGAGATCCGGGAGGCGGTGTGAGCATGGATCCCGCACTCGTCGCAGGCATCGTCCTGATCGTCGGCATCGCCGTCCTCCTCCTGGCCCGCGTGCCGATCGCCGTCGCCGTCGGCTTCTCCGCGTTCGTCGCCGTCGCGGCCGTCATCGGCCTCGAGAAGGCCTCGTTCGTCGCGGCCCAGAGGCTCTTCACGGGCGTGAACTCGTTCGCCCTCCTGGCCATCCCGTTCTTCATTCTCGCCGGCGTGCTCATGAACAACGGCGGGATCGCCGCCCGCCTCATCGATGCCGCCAAGGTGCTCGTGGGGCGCATGCCGGGCTCGCTCGCGCAGACGAACGTCGTCGCCAACGCCCTCTTCGGTTCCGTCTCCGGCGCCGCTGTGGCCTCCGCCGCGGCCGTCGGCGGCGTGATCGGCCCGCGCCAGGCCAAGGAGGGCTACGACCGCGACTTCTCCGCCGCCGTCAACGTGGCCTCCGCGCCCTCCGGCATGCTGCTCCCGCCGAGCAACACGCTCATCGTCTACTCGCTCGTCTCGAGCACGTCGATCGCGACGCTCTTCGTCGCCGGCTACATCCCCGGGATCCTCTGGGCCGTGGCCTGCATGGCGGTGGTCTACCTCTACGTCCGCAAGCGCCCCGGCACCGGCGTGAACGAGTCAGTGCCACTGCGCGTGGCCCTGACGACCCTGTGGCGGGCCGTGCCCTCGATCCTCATGATCGTCGTCGTCATCGGCGGCATCTTGGCCGGGATCTTCACGCCGACCGAGTCGGCGGCCATCGCCGTCGTCTACTGCCTGGTCCTGGCCTTCGCCTACCGGGCCATCAGGGTCCGCGACCTGCCGGGGATCATCCTCAACACGACCCGCACGACCGCCGTCGTCATGCTGCTCGTCGGCGTCTCGACGATCATGGCCTGGGTCATGGCGTTCTCCGGCATCCCGGCCGCGATCTCCTCGGCGCTGCTGGGGCTGACGGACAACCCGTCGGTGATCCTGATCCTCATCATGATCACGCTGCTGCTCATCGGCACGTTCATGGATCCGACGCCGGCGATCCTGATCTTCGTCCCGATCTTCCTGCCGATCGTCACCGAGTTCGGCGTCGACCCGATCCACTTCGGCATCATGGTCACGTTCAACCTCTGCCTGGGCACCATCACCCCGCCCGTCGGCAACGTCCTGTTCGTGGGCGCACGGATCGCGAACCTGCGCGTCGAGCCCGTCATCCGAGCGCTCGTCCCGTTCTTCATCGCACTGATCGCGATGCTGTTCGTGGTGGCGTTCGTCCCGCAGCTCTCGCTGTGGCTTCCGGGCGTGCTGGGCCTGATGCCGTAGCACCGGCCTCCGCGTCCGGGGCGACCGCGGCGCCGACCCCGGCGTCGCGGTCACGGCGCCGGGGTGGAAGACTGGCAGCATCGGATCCTCCACCGAAAGGACGCCATGAGCGGACAGCGCACACCCCGGGACATCGAATGCTGGCTGACGGACATGGACGGGGTGCTGGTCCACGAGAACCGGCCGATCCCCGGCGCCGCGGAGCTGATCCAACGCTGGGTGGACACGTCCAAGCGGTTCCTGGTGCTGACGAACAACTCGATCTTCACCCCGCGGGACCTGCAGGCCCGGCTCGCCTCGTCCGGGCTGCACCTGCCGGAGGAGAACATCTGGACCTCGGCCCTGGCCACGGCCGAGTTCCTGAAGCGGCAGCTGCCGGGCGGGCGCGCCTTCGTGATCGGCGAAGCGGGGCTGACGACGGCGCTGCACGAGGCCGGCTTCATCCTCACCGACCAGGATCCGGACTACGTGGTCCTCGGCGAGACGCGCACCTACTCCTTCGAGGCCATCACGCGGGCGATCCGGCTCATCGAGGGCGGGGCGCGTTTCATCGCGACCAATCCCGACGCCACGGGGCCCTCGGCCGAGGGGCCGCTCCCGGCGACAGGGGCCGTCGCCGCGCTCATCACGGCGGCGACGAACCGCCAGCCCTACATCGTGGGCAAGCCGAACCCGATGATGTTCCGCTCGGCGTTGAACCGGATCGAGGCGCATTCGGAGACGACGGCGATGATCGGGGACCGCATGGACACCGACATCGTCGCGGGCATGGAGGCCGGGCTCTTCACGGTCCTGGTGCACACGGGCATCACGCAGCCCGGCGACGTCGAGACGTTCCCGTTCCGCCCGGACGCCACCTTCCCCTCCGTGGCGGAACTGCTCGAGGAGTTCTAGAGCCCCAGCTCGTCCAGGCCGAACGCGTAGAGGTATGGGACGCCGGCCTCGGACTCGATGCGCTCCTTGGCGCCCGTGTCCCGGTCCACGATCACGGCGACGGCGACGACGTTGCCGCCGGCCTTGCGCACGCCCTCGACGGCCGTGAGCGCGGAGCCGCCCGTCGTGGAGGTGTCCTCGAGGACGACGACGTCGCGCCCCTCGACGGAGGGGCCCTCGACCTGGCGGCCCATGCCGTAGGACTTCTGCGCCTTGCGCACCACGAACGCGTCGACCGTCCGCCCGGCGGCGCCGGCCGAGTGCATGAGCGCGGTCCCGACGGGGTCGGCGCCCATCGTCAGCCCGCCGGCGGACTCGAAGGAGATCCCGGCGTCGTCCAGCAGGCCCAGCATGACCTCGCCGACGAGCGGGGACGCCTCGTGGTGCAGTGTCACGCGGCGCAGGTCGATGTAGTAGTCGGCCTCCTTGCCGGAGGAGAGGACCACCTTGCCGCGGACCACGGCGAGTTCGGTGATGAGTTCGAGCAGGCGGGAGCGGGCGTCGGGCGCGGAAGTCATGGTCACGATTCTAGTGTCCCGAGACAGCCGGGCGGGCCGGGGATAGTCTGGGGGCATGAACGCTCAGCGACCCCTCGGATACTGGCTCAAGCTGGTGGATTCGCTCATCTCGGAGCAGTTCACCGTCTCCCTCGAGGAGCACGGCGTGACGCGGCGCCAATGGCAGCTGCTCAACGTGCTCTCCCGCGGCCCGGCCTCGGGCGGCGAGCTCACGGCCGCGCTCGCCCCGTTCTTCGGGGAACCGGCGCCCGACGGCGAGCCGTCGAGCCCGTCGGAGCACCTCGCCGAGCTCGTCGAGTCCGGCTGGGTCGCCGAGCAGGGCAGCACGTTCACCCTCACCGAGCGCGGGGCCACGAGCCTGGACCGCCTCACCGCGATCGTCGATGCCATGCGGGAGGAGTCCAGCGCGGGCATCAGCGAGGAGGACTACGCCACGACGGTCGCCTCGCTGCGCCGCATGGCCCTGAACCTCGGCTGGGACGATCCGTCCGGCACCGCCCCGGGATCCGCGTCCGACGCCGGACGGGACGCCTAGGTGTCCGCAGGCATCGCCGGGGAGGCCGTCACCCCGGGCGAGGTCTACCATGCCGCCCCCGAACCGGACGGGGGGCCGGCGCCGGTCCGCGAGGTCACCTCCGCCGCGGCGAGCGCCCGGTTCGCCGGACGGGAGGACGTCGTGCGCGCGAAGGGACGCTTCGCCGTCGTCCACCGGGACATGACGCCGCACGAGGCGATGGTGGCCGACCTCCTCGCCGTCCGCTCGGTGCTCGAGGACGCGGGCATCGCCTACCTCCTGGTCCGCGGCAACGACGCCCGCCCCGTGATCGCGGTGGGCTGGGAGCTGCGGAAGAAGCTCCGCTCGGCGCTCGTCGAGGCCTTCCAGGACGAGCCCTTCTACTCGCTCACCGTCGACGCGCGCAAGGACAAGGCCCTCCTCGTCGCGGACGGCCAGCTGGCCACGAGCACCAAGGCCCGGATGTTCCGCCTCTACCGCCCGCGGATCGACACCGAGGGCCACCTGCACTACGGGCAGGGCACGGGCGTGCAGATCGAGCTGTGGAAGTGGGACGACGACGGGAACCTGCAGCTGCCGATCGAGAACTCGCTGACCCGGGCCACGGTCCCGGCCGGCGAGGTCGTGCGCGGCACCGTCAAGCGCTTCGGGCTCGAGTGGCCGACCATCGAGAACATGTTCGCGGACCACGCCACGGACATCGACTTCCCGATCGACATCGTCTTCTCGTGGGTCGACGGCAACAACCCCGGATTCCAGCGCTACCGCGCCTCCTTCATGGAGCACGCCGTGGTGGGCGAGGGCGACGACGCCGAGGCGCGCTACCGCCAGATCGACGAGCTCAAGTACGCGCTGCGCAGCGTGCACATGTTCGCCCCGTGGATCCGGCACATCTTCATCTGCACGGACTCGGAGCCGCCCGCGTGGCTGGATCCGGAGCACCCGGGGATCACGGTGGTGCGGGCCGCGGACCACTTCAAGGACCCGTCCGTGCTGCCGACGTTCAACTCGCAGGCCGTCGAGGCGCAGCTGCAGCACGTCGCGGGCCTCTCCGAGCACTTCCTGTATTCCAACGACGACATGTTCTTCGGCCGCCCGCTCGGCCCCGACATGTTCTTCTCCCCCGGCGGGATCACCAAGTTCGTGGAGGCCGGGACGCGGATCGGGCTCGGGGACAACCACCTGGACCGCTCGGGCTTCGAGAACGCGGCGCGCGTGAACCGGCGGCTCCTGCACGACCGCTTCGGCCGGATCACCACGCGCCACCTCGAGCACACGGCCGCGCCGCTGCGGCGCAGCGTGCTGCTGGAGATGGAGGAGGTGTTCGCGGCGGAGTTCGCCGCGACGGCCGCGAGCCGCTTCCGGGCCAAGGACAACATCTCCGTCACGAACTCGCTCTACCACTACTACGCGCTGCTCACGGGGCGGGCCGTGACAAAGGTCGGCGCCAAGGTGAAGTACGTCGACACCACGATGTACTCGGGGCTGGACTCCCTCGGCAAGCTCCTGCGCAAGCGCAACCAGGACTTCTTCTGCCTCAACGACGGCAGCTTCCCGGAGGTCGGGGCCAGGGAGCGGCAGGAGCGCGTCGTCGGCTTCCTCGAGCGCTACTTCCCCATCCCGGCCCCGTGGGAACGACGCGAGGCCCCAGGAGGCACCTAGAGTAGGTAGACTGGTCTATCTACTCATTCAGGAGGTGCCATGTCGACGTCATCACCCCGGGAACGCCCGGCCCGCGACAGGTTGTTGGCCGCGGCCGCGGAGCTCTTCTACGCGAACGGCGTCGCGGCGAGCGGCATCGACTCGATCACCGCCCGCGCGGGGGTGGCCCGCAAGAGCCTCTACAACAACTTCTCATCGAAGGACGAACTCGTGCTCGCCTACCTCACCGAGCGGCACCGGGAGTGGCTGGGGCTCTACGAGGCACGGCTGCGGGACGCGACGACGGCGCGGGGGCGCGTGCTGGCGGTCTTCGACGCCTACATCGACCACGCCGAGTCCGCCTACGCCCAGGGATTCCGGGGGTGCGGACTGCTCAACGCGGCCGCCGAGCTCCCGGCCGGCTCACCCGGCCGGGCCGCCGTCCGTCGCCACAAGGAAGAGGTCGAGGAAGTCCTGACCGACGCCCTCACCGGGCCGCTCGGCGCCGCTCGCGGGGCGGCCCTGGCGGAGCAGTTGGCCTTCCTCCTCGAGGGGGCTGTCGCCCGCTCGGGGCTGGAGGGCACCGCGGAACGCCTGATCCGCGCACGGGAGATCGCCGGCGCTCTCGTGGACGCGGCGTGAACCGCGAGCGTCTGGCCGCCCTCGCCGCGATCTCGGCCACCTCGGTCCTGTGGGGCACCACGGGAACGGCCGCGACGTTCGCCCCGGACGCCGGACCGCTCGCGATCGGCGCGGCGGCCCTCGGCATCGGCGGGCTCCTGCAGGCGCTCATCGCCCTGCCCGCGCTCCGCGCCGCCCGCGGACGGCTTCGGGAGAACCGGCGCCTCGTCGCGGTCGGCGCCGTGGCCGTGGCCGTCTACCCCCTGGCCTTCTACAGCTCCATGCACCTGGCCGGAGTGGCCCTCGGCACGGTGGTCTCGCTCGCCTCGGCGCCGCTTGCCTCGGGCGTGCTCGAGTGGCTCGTCCAACGGGCGCCGGTGAGCCGCTGGTGGGTGCTCGCCGCGGGGCTCGGCGTCGCCGGCAGCGCGCTGCTGTGCGCGTCGAAGATGGCCGGCGACCCCGCGGACGCGCTGCCCGCCCTGGCCGGCATCGCGCTCGGGCTCGTCGCCGGTGCGACGTACGCCTGCTACTCGTGGTGCGTGCGCCGCCTGCTCGACGCCGGCATCGGCCGGGCGGCCGCCATGGGCTCGGTGTTCGGCAGCGGCGGGCTGCTGCTCATGCCCGTCCTGCTCGCCACGGGCGCTCCCCTGCTGGCCGAGCCGCAGTCGTTCGCCGTGGCCGCTTACATGGCGCTCGTGCCCATGTTCCTGGGCTACCTGCTGTTCGGCTACGGGCTCCAGCGCGTCGCGGCGAGCACGGCCACGACCGTCACCCTCGGCGAGCCCGCCGTGGCCGCGGTCCTCGCCGTGATCGTCGTCGGCGAACGCCTCGGAGCGGCCGGCTGGACCGGGCTCGGCATCATCGCGGCCGCCCTCGTGGTCCTGGCACTCGCCCCCGTGAACACGCAGCCGACGTCCGTCGTCCCCGGCAGCCCCGCGGGCGGCGGGACTACGACGTGAGCTGGGCCCCGGCGTCGTACTGGATCCCGTGCTCGGCGAGGATCCGGGCGACGTCCCGCGGGGAATGCTCCTGCCCCACCAGCGCGCCGCCGGCTGCCGGCACGACCGAATGGACGACCGCGTCCCGGTAGACGTGGACCAGGTTGTAGGCCTGCGCCGCGTCGCGCCCGCGCGTGCCCCGGATCCCGGTCGACGCGTCCAGGGGGCCCGCGAGGTCCTGGGTGTAGCACGTGGCCGAGGCGACCGAGACGGGGATCCCCGCGAACGTCGAATGCGTCGAATAGTGCAGGTGCCCGCCGAGGATCGCCCGCACGTCGCTCCCCCGCAGCACCTCGGCGAGCGCCGCCTGCCCGCGCAGCTCCACGAGGATCGCGAGCGGCTGCACGCTCGGCACCGGCGGATGGTGCAAGGCCAGGAGCGTGCCCTCCGGCGCCGGCGTCGCGAGGGCGTCCGCGAGCCACTCCAGCTGGACCGTGCTCAGGGCGCCGTGATGCGCGCCGGGCACCGTGGTGTCCAGGGTGATGACGCGCAGGCCCCCGAGCCAGTACACGCGGTCCAGCGGCGCGGAATCGCGGCCCTCGTCGAGGAGGCACTCGCGCAGGTTCGCCCGGTCGTCGTGGTTGCCCATCGCCCAGATCACCCGGGCGCCAAGGCGTTCGGCCGCGGGTTCGACGACGGCGCGTAGCCGCGCATACGCCGTCGGCTCGCCCTTGTCCGCGAGGTCCCCCGTGAAGACGAGCGCCTCCGGGCGGGCGCCCGAGGCCTCGAGCTCGTCGAGGATGCGGCGAAGCCTCGCCTCCGAATCCAGGGTGCCCGCCAACGGGACGCCGCCCCCGACGAGGTGCGTGTCGCTCAGGTGCAGCAGGAAGTGCTCCGGGCGGGGATGCTCGGGCCGGATGGTGTCCATGACCTGCTTCTTTCGTCGCGGGGGTCGGTTCGGCTCCACTTCACCCCATCCAAGCAGACTCGCGCTGAACAGGGAATGAACCGGGCGGGCATGTCCCGGGCTGCGGGAACGGGCGCCGCACCCCGCGCCACGCAACCGGGCCGAAACATGGCCCCGGTAAGCTGGCGCCATGCGTGAACTGCAGGCCGCCATCATCGAGGACATGGGCGTCAAGCCGGAGATCGACCCCGCCGGGGAGGTGGCCCGGCGCGTGGCGTTCCTCAAGGACTACCTCGCCGCCACCGGGACCGCCGGGTTCGTGCTCGGGATCTCCGGGGGGATCGACTCGACGCTGGCCGGGCGGCTCGCGCAGCTCGCCGTCGAGGAGCTCGCCGCCGAGGGCATCGAGGTGGACTTCGTGGCCGTGCGCCTGCCCTACGGGGAGCAGCACGACGAGGCCGACGCGCAGGCAGCCATGGAGTTCATCGGGGCCAAGACCGAGTGGACCTTCAACATCCAGGCCGGCGTCGACGGGCTCGAGTCCGAGTTCGCCGCGACGACGGGGCGCCCGATCTCCGACTTCAACAAGGGTAACGTCAAGGCCCGCCTGCGCATGACGGCCCAGTACGCGCTGGCCGGCGAGCGCAACCTGCTCGTCATCGGCACGGACCACGGGGCCGAGTCCGTGACCGGATTCTTCACGAAGTTCGGCGACGGCGGGGCCGACGTGCTGCCGCTGTTCGGGCTGGACAAGCGCCAGAACCGCCAGCTGCTGCAGCACCTCGGGGCTCCAGAGGCCGTGTGGCGGAAGGTCCCCACCGCCGACCTGCTCGACGGGCAGCCCGGCCGGACCGACGAGGACGAACTAGGGATCGGCTACGACGACATCGACGACTACCTCGAGGGCCGGGAGGTCTCCGACGAGGCCGCGGCCGTGATCGAGCAGAAGTACCTGCGGACCCGGCACAAGCGCACCGTCCCGGTGACGATCTTCGACACCTGGTGGCGCTGACCGGCGCTCACCACCCCATCACCCGAAGGCCCCTTCCGACGATGTCGGGGAGAAGGTCCGAAAAGGCGCCTCATTCCAACACCTTCCCCGACACGACCAGGGTCTAGGTTCCGGGATCCGGGGTCCGGGGTCCGGGGTCCGGGGTCCGGGGTCCGGGGTCCGGGGTCCGGGGTCCGGGGTCCGGGGCTAGCATGATCCCCAAGCCGCCAGACGGATCGACCCTGTCAGGCGGAGTCTCGTGAAGGGCGGGCGTCGCATGGGCCATCGGAATGTCGGGCTGCTGGGAGCCGGAGTCGCGACGCTCTTGGCCCTCGGATCCTGCGGGATGCAGCCCGGGGCGGAATCCACCGAAGGCCCGTGCCGCGCGGCCGGCGCTTCGTCGGCGTGGGGGGACTGCGGGATCACGGTCTTCCTCGAACGCAGCGACGATGCTGCCCGGCCGAGCCGCGCCGAGGCGATCCAGCACGACCTCTCCTGGTACGAGGAGGCGATCCGGACGAGGGAAGCCGTCACGACCGAGGTCCCGCTGACCCGCTACGTCGACCTGTTCCAAGGCGCCTTGGAGGCCCTCCCCGCGGCCGAGGAACGGCTCGGCGAGACGGACACCGCGACGCTCGAGGCGCAGCGGAACGGGCAGCCCGTGGGAACGGTCGAGGTGGTTCCCCACGCCGACGGCGGGTTCTACGTCTCGGAACTCGTCTTCGCTCCGAGCGACCCCTCGACCTGCTCGGACTGACCAGCCCGCCGGCCGCTCCCGCCCGTCATCCTCGCCCCACGGCGTCGGGGAAGAGGTCCGAAAGACTGACTTTTTCCAACAAGTTCCCCGACGCCGCCGAGGGGTCGGGCTCGTGCGGGAGCGCGAAAGGTGCGGGGTGTGTGGCGCGGGGCGCGTCAGCTGCGGTCGCGGATGTCCGTGATGATCCCGGAGAAGTCGCGCCCGGCGCCGCCCTCGTCGCGGAAGCGCTCGTAGATCGCCGCGGCCATCGGCCCGAGCTCCGCGGCGACGCCCGTGGCCTCGAGCGCCGCGACGGCGAGTCCCAGGTCCTTGGCCATGAGCGCCCCTGCGAACCCTGGCTGGTAGTCGCGGTTCGCCGGACTCGCCGGCACGGGCCCGGGCACGGGACAGTTCGTCGTCACGGCCCAGCACTGGCCGGAAGCGGTGGAGACCACGTCGAAGAGCGCCTGGTGGCTCAGTCCCAGCTTCTCCCCGAGCACAAAGGCCTCCGAGGCCGCGATCATGCTCACGCCGAGGATCATGTTGTTGCAGATCTTCGCGGCCTGCCCGGCCCCGTGCCCGCCGCAGTGCACGAGCCGGCCGCCCATGACCTCCAGGAGTGGGCGGACGAGCTCCAGATCCTCCTCGAGCGCGCCGATCATGAACGTCAGCGTCCCGGCCTCCGCGCCGACGACCCCGCCGGACACGGGCGCGTCGACGGAGCGGTGCCCCGCGGCGACGGCGAGCTCGGCAGCCTCGCGCGCCTGCGCGACGTCGATCGTGGAACAGTCCAGGAACATCGTCCCCGGTGCTGCCGCGGCCAGGAGTCCGACGCCGGGGCCGGACCCGGGTGCCGCACCTGGCCCGGGCGCCGTGCCCGGCGAAGGCGCGGCCCCGGCGTCGTCCGCGTCCTCTCCCGAGGCACCCCGGTAGGCGTCGAGCAGGTGCCCCCCGCTCGGGAACATCGTCAGGACCACCGCGGCGCCGGCGACGGCCTCCGCCGCGCTACCGGCCACGGGGATCCCCCGCCCGCGCGCGGCGTCGAGGGCGGCGGGAACGACGTCGTAGCCCACCACCTCGTAGCCCGCGGCGACGAGGTTCGCGGCCATCGGCAGCCCCATGTGGCCCAGTCCCAGGAAGCCGATCCGGCGCGGGCCGACCGCTCCGGGGGCTTGCGGCATGCGGGCCGCGGGGTCCACCGGCCCGTTGCCGGCGGCGTTCGCCGCGTCGTCCACCACGTCAGCTGCCCTCCGGCATCGTGAAGCTGGCCCCGGAGCGGATCCCGGACGGCCAGCGGGTGGTGACCGTCTTGGTCTTGGTGTAGAAGCGGAACGCGTCCGGGCCGTGCTGGTTCAGGTCCCCGAAGCCGGAGGCCTTCCAGCCGCCGAACGTGTAGTAGGCGATCGGGACGGGGATGGGCACGTTGACGCCGACCATGCCGACGTCGACGCGCGCGGCGAAGTCCCGGGCGGCGTCGCCGTCGCGCGTGAACACGGCCACGCCGTTGCCGTAGCGGTGCTCGCTGGGCAGGCGCAGTGCCTCCTCGTAGTCGGCGGCGCGGACCACGGAGAGCACGGGGCCGAAGATCTCCTCCCGGTAGATGCTCATCTGGGGCCCGACGTGGTCGAAGAGCGTCGGGCCGATCCAGAAGCCGTCCTCGTGACCGGGAACGGACAGCCCGCGGCCGTCGACGAGGAGCTCGGCGCCCTCCTCGACGCCCTCCTCGATGAAGTCCTCGATCCGGTCCCGGGCCGACGCCGCGACGACGGGACCGAAGTCGGCCTCCGGGTCGGTGCCCGGACCGACCGTGAGCCCGGCGATCCGCTCGCGCAGCCGCTCCACGAGCGCGTCCGCCGTCGCCCGGCCCACCGGAACCGCGACGGAGACGGCCATGCAGCGCTCCCCCGCCGAGCCGAACGCCGCCCCGATCAGGGCGTCCGCGGCCTGATCCAGGTCCGCGTCCGGGAGGATCACCATGTGGTTCTTGGCGCCGCCGAAGCACTGCGCGCGCTTGCCCGCGGCGGCCGCTGCGGCGTAGATGGACTGGGCGATCGGCGTGGACCCGACGAATCCCACGGCCCGCACGCGCTCGTCGGCGATGAGCGCGTCGACGGCCTCCTTGTCGCCGTTGAGGACGTTGAACACCCCGTCGGGGAGCCCGGCCTCCGTGAAGAGCTCAGCGAGGCGCAGCGGCACGGACGGGTCCCGCTCCGAGGGCTTGAGCACAAAGGCGTTGCCGGCGGCGATCGCGGGGCCGGCCTTCCACAGCGGGATCATGGCGGGGAAGTTGAAGGGCGTGATCCCGGCGACGACGCCGAGCGGCTGGCGCAGCGAGTGCACGTCGATGCCGGGGCCCGCGGAATCGGAGAACTCGCCCTTGAGCAGGTGCGGCGCCGCGGCGCAGAACTCCACGACCTCGACCCCGCGCTGGATGTCGCCCTTGGCGTCGGCGACCGTCTTGCCGTGTTCGCTCGAGAGCAGGCGGGCGAGCTCCTCGACGTTCTCGTTGACCAGGTCCACGAAGCGCAGCAGGATCCGCGCCCGGCGCTGCGGATTGGTGGCCGCCCAGTCCGCGGCGGCCTTGTCGGCGGCGGCAACGGCCTCCGCGGATTCCGCGGCCGAGGCCAGCGGCAGTCGCGCCTGGACCTGGCCCGTGGCCGGGTCGTAGACGTCGGCGAACCTCCCCGAGGCGCCGTCGACGTGCTGGCCGCCGATGTAGTGGGTGAGGGTACGGACCATGGCTGCAGGCTCCTTCGACTGTGGGGCGGGTGGCCTCGGCCACCCGCCCCACAATTTACTCGGACTTCCTACTATTTTCTAGGGTCGTCCGGCTCATCGGCCGACCGGCGCCCGCCGCAGGACGAGCCAGCTGCCGGCGGCCCCGAGCAGCCCGATCGCGACGAGGACGGCGGCGATCTTCGGGAAGCTGAACGGACCGAACCAGGCGATCAGGTCGAAGCCCGTCCACAGGACCAGCAGCACGGCGAGGAGGATCGCGACGACGATGCCGAAGACGGCCGTCAACACGCCCTTCTGGTTCCAGCGCAGGTACAGCGAGGCGAACACGGCGCCGATGAAGAGCATCGAGAAGGAGATCCCGAAGCCCATGAGGAACAGGTACCAGTAGTTGCCGTTGCCGACGACGTACGTGTCGAACATCCGCGTCCCGGTGAACCAGTGGCCCGTGGCCCGCTCGAGCGCCAGGAACGCCACCATGGCCAGGGCCAGGAAGAGCGATTCCAGCACGAGGGTCACCGTGGTCCCCCACCAGTACTGCCGGCGCGTCGCCCCCATGCCCATCGCGTACGGCATGGTCCGGGCGTAGGCCATGACCCCGACGTTGACGAAGTAGCCGGCGAAGCACCAGAGGGCCGCCTGGCTGTTGCGGAATCCCTCGGAGAGCTGTTCGGGCGTCGCCGGGACGAACGCCTGCAGGATCAGCATGATGATGATCGAGATGCCGACGGTGCCCGCGAAGATCATGAGCGGGACGTCGATCATGCGGCTGCGGTCGACGAAGTGGAGCTTGACGATCTTGGCCAGCGGGTGGGCCCGTCCGGCCGTGGCGGTGCTGGCGAGCGTGGCGGTGCTCATCGCAGGGCCTCCATGTTCTCGGTGCTTGCGGCGCGGCGCGGGGCCCGGCCGTTGTCGGAACCGGGGCCGCGGCCGGAAGGCACGGCACCCGGGACGGCCGCGGCGGCGGCCGGGTCCTCGAGCAGCCCGTAGGCCGAGACGAGGTCCTGGAGCGAGACGCCGCCGAGCTCGAGGCCGTGCTCCGCGGCGAGCGAGCGGGCCTGCGCGTCCGCACGGCCCTGGACGGTGGCCGAGCGCAGGCCGCCGAGGGACTGCGTGCGCATCACGGTGCGCCCGGCGGTGGCCGCCTCGACGGCGGCGGCCGGCCCGGAGAGCGTGAACGCCGCGGACTTGGCCTCCTCGACGCCCATGTCCAGGACCTTGCGGCCACGGTCGATGACCACGACGTGTTCGAGGAGGTTCGCGGCCTCGTCGATCAGGTGGGTGGACATCAGCACGGTGCGGGGGTGCTCCATGTAGTCCTTGAGCAGGCGGTCGTAGAAGATCGCGCGGGCCGTGGCGTCGAGGCCGAGGTACGGCTCGTCGAAGATGGTCAGCGGGGCCCGGGAGGCCATGCCGACGATGATCGCGACGGCCGAGAGCTGGCCGCGGGAGAGCTTCTTGATCTTGGTCTTCACGGGGAGCCGGAAGGCCTCGACCAGTTCTCCGGCGAGCTCGGCGCTCCAGTTCTCGAAGAACCACGGCCCGGTGCGCAGCACGTGGTCCGTCTTGAAGTCCTCGGGGTACTTCTGGTTCTCCCTCACGAAGCACATCCGTGCGAGGACGGAGGCGTTCTCGAAGGGCTCCGCGCCGAAGACGCGCAGCGTCCCCGAGGACTTGGGCTCCTGTCCGGAGAGGATGGACATGATGGTGGTCTTGCCGGCGCCGTTGCGGCCGAGCAGGCCGGTGATGATGTTCTCGGCGACGCTGAATCCGACGCCGTCGAGGACCTGCGTGCGGCCGTAGTGCTTGTTCAGGCCGGCGACCTCGATGGCCGGGGCGGGACGTGCTGTGGTCATGGCGTGGCCTCCTGGGGCTGGCGCGCTGCGGCGCTCGTGATCATGTCGGCGAGCTGGGTCGGTGCGATCCCGAGCCGTGCGGCCTCGTCGAGCAGCGGCTCGATGTACTGGTCGCTGAAGGCCTGGCGCCGCTGCCGCACCAGCTTCTCGCGTGCTCCGGATCGGACGAACATTCCGATCCCCCTTCTCTTGTAGAGGATGTCCTTCTCGACTAGGCGGTTCAGGCCCTTGCCTGCCGTGGCCGGGTTGATGCGCAGGAAGGCGGCGAACTCGTTGGTCGACGGGACCTGGGACTCCTCCGGGTAGGTCCCGTCGATGATGCCGCCCTCGATGCGCTCCGCAAGCTGGATGAAGATCGGCTTGGACTCGTCCATCACCACACCTCCATGTTGCTTGGTTCATTACTCATGTAACTAACTAAAGCACTAAGGAACCCGGACGTCAAGGATTCCCGCCCCGGCCCCACGGCGGCCACTGGCGGGACGCGCGCCAATTGATAGGTTGGACGGGTGAAGATCGCCACTTGGAACGTGAACTCCCTCCGCGCCCGCGCCGACCGCGTCGAGGACTGGCTGCGCCGCACCGACGTGGACGTGCTGGCCATCCAGGAGACCAAGTGCAAGGACGAGAACTTCCCCTGGGAGCTCTTCGAGAACAACGACTACGAGGTGGCGCACTTCGGCCTGAGCCAGTGGAACGGGGTGGCGATCGCCTCCCGCGTGGGCCTCGAGGACGTCGAGCGCACCTTCTCGGACCAGCCCGCGTTCGGCAAGGGCGGCAAGGACCCCGTACAGGAGGCCCGGGCCATCGCGGCGACGTGCGGCGGGGCCCGCATCTGGAGCCTCTACGTCCCCAACGGCCGCGCGCTCGACGACGAGCACATGCCGTACAAGCTCTCCTGGCTCGAGACGCTCAAGACGCAGGCCGCCCAGTGGATCGCGGACGATCCGCGGGCCCAGGTGGCGCTCATGGGCGACTGGAACATCGCCCCCCAGGACGACGACGTGTGGGACATCGACTACTTCGTCAACGAAGGGCTCACGCACGTCTCCGCCCCGGAGCGCGCCGCCTTCCAGGCCTTCCTCGACGCCGGCTTCACCGACGTCGTCCGACCGCACGCCCCGGGCCCCGGCGTCTACACCTACTGGGACTACACGCAGCTGCGCTTCCCCAAGAAGGAGGGCATGCGGATCGACTTCGTCCTCGCCTCCCCGGCCCTGGCCGGCCGCGTCGGACACGCGTGGATCGACCGCGAGGAGCGCAAGGGCAAGGGCGCCTCGGACCACGCTCCCGTCGTCGTGGAGCTGGACTAGCCGTGGCCCCGGGGGGCGCGTCGGCGCGCCGGAGCCTGCCTCCGACGTCGTACCTCCGTGTCTTCCAGCCCCTGAGGGCGTACGACGACGGGGCCCAGGCCCGCATCTCCGCCCAGGGGGCGCTCGCCCGGCCCGGGTTCGAGGAGCGCGTCGCGGCCGAGGCCGTGCAGCGCCTGCTGCGCCCGGTCTCCGATCCCTTTCCGCGCGGCACGGAGGGCTACCGCGTGCTGCACTATCCGCTCCCCGAGGGAGTGACGGCGGCCTTCTACTGCCCCGAGCAGCTGCAGGTCCGCGCGACGCTGGCCTCGGAGCAGCTCGACGGGACCATGCGGCCACAGCTGCTGGAGATGCTCGTCCCGGACGCGGCGCGCGCGGTCAATGCCGCCCGGCTCGGCGAGACCGACCTCGCGGGCGAGCTCGGGTCGCTGCAGACGCGTGGGGCCACGTGGGCCGTGCCGTTCGCGTGGTTCGTCCTGCTGCGCGAGGACGACCACCGGGAGGTGGACGAGGACGGCGACCGCGTCCTCGGCGTCCGGCTGTCCGCGCCGATGGTGCAGGTCCTCGAGCGCGCGCGGTATGCGGCGGCGTCGCTCGCCGTGCACGCCCCCGAACTGGACCTGCTGGACGAGCTCACGGCGCTCGTGGAGTGGATGAAGCTCTTCCACCACGATTCGATCGTGGAACTGGACTACGGCGGCCTCGCCGAGTTCGTCTGGCCCGACGACTCCCCGCACGACCTGCGGATGGGCATCGAGTCGCTCTCCGAGGGCGACATGCTCGGCGCGGCGGCGGCCTATCGCCGGCTCACCACGCGCTGGCTCAAGGTCCGCCAGCTCGGCCGCGCCAACTAACCTCCCCCTGACATGGGGAGTTCTCCCCATGGAGAGGTCAGGGCGGTTTAGCCTAGGCTCTGGATCATCAGAGAGGAGGTCGACCGTGACCCAGTGGAGCATCAACGTCGAGTCGGCGCGCAAGGTCGTCAAGGACAGCCGCGATGCGTTCGACGACCTCGACGGGATCGAAGGCAAGATCCGGGCCGCGGGCGGCGAGTGTGCCGACGCGGCGGTGGAGGAGAAGATCTTCGAAGCGCTCAACGACTGCTACGACCGCGCTCTACGCCCCCTCTCGGTGACCATGGTCAAGGCCGGCCGCCAGGCGTTCGACGGCACCGATGCCGTCATCGACGCCGTGGTCGAAAGCGACATCGACATGGGGGACGCCTGGGACCGGGAACTCGTCCGCAGCGTCGAGAAGACGGCACAGGGCATCGACGACACCCCGGGCTACACGCCGGGCGAGTCGACGGATACCTCGCCCGTGGCCACGCAGACCCAGGACCCCTCCAATCCGGACCGCAACAGCGACGGGAGCTACCGGCTATGACGGGACAGGTGAGCTTCCCCTCCCACTGGCCCAGCAAGGTCGGCGACGGCACGAGCCTGTCCGACGCCGCGACGAGGCTCGGCAAGCACGGCACGACGGTCAGGGAGGCCGTCGAGGCCACGCAGACCAAGTGATCCTCGCTCCCGGACCACCTCACCGTGCCCGAGGGCTCCAAGATCCACAACGCGGTCGCCGAGAACGTGATCCCCTACGCGGACCTCGTTCAGGCCTCGGTCAGCGACCTCGAAACGGCGTTCGGCACGTTTGCCTCGCGGCTGAGCGAGTTCAAGCCGAAGTGGGAGGACATCAAGCAGCGCGTTGCCGACTACAACGCACTCGAGGCCCAGCCGACCGATCCGGAGGACCGCGAGGACGGAACGAGCTACCGCACCGCGTACAAGACCTCCACCCTGCAACAGGAGGTCGATTCCGCGGCGGACGACTACAAGGGCTACGTCGACGCCTGTGTCGAGGCGATCGAGAATGCCGACCCCTCCGCCGACCCGGAATGGGCGGGGAGCAACGTCAACCAATTCATCACAGGCGTGAAGAGCCACTGGTCGAACGCCCGCGGGGTCATGCAGAACATCGGCGGCTTCCGTTCCGTGGACGGCAAGGTCGGCTTCCGGTGGTCGTACACGAATCCGGCGCCGAAGAACATCTCGCAGTTCCTCAACGGAAAGGCCCCGTGGTGGCTGCCCGAGGAAGCGCAGAAGCGCTGGAAGGCGACGTTCCCCCACACCAAGAGCTACACGAGCTTCGGCCTCGACGGCGTGATGGAGCGACTCAAGCTCAAGGGCCTCTACAACAATGCGGACCCGAACTTCGACAGCTTCAAGGGCATCATCTCGGCGGATGGGCAGAAGGTCGCCCTGTACTTCGGCGCGGGCGGGACCACCATGCCTGGTTGGGCGGACAAGGCCACGAAGAAGATGCGCGCCTGGGACGCGAAGCTGACCAAGGGACTCGAGAGCCTGCAGAAGAACAAGTGGGTCAAGGGAGGCGGCGGGGCCCTGGCCGTGCTGGACACCGTCTCCACGTACAAGGATTCATACTCGACCGCCTACAACGACAGCCTGCGCGAGAACCCGGGCTTCAGCCCAGAGGAGCACCGCAAGGAGGCCGTGACCAGTGCGGCGATCACGGGGACGGCCGAGACGGCCGGCAAGGTGGCGGGCGGCATTGCGGGCCGGGCCGCCGGGGCCGCGGTGGGCCAGGCGCTGATCCCCATCCCGGGCGTGGGCGCGGCCGTCGGCGGTTTCGTGGGCGGCATCGTGGGCGAGAAGGTCGGCGGATTCCTGGGTAAGGAAGTCGGCAACTTCATCAACGACTGGCGCAAGGACGGTGCGAAGGAAGCGCTCGGCAACCTGGGCGACCGGGCCAAGGACGGGGCCAAGAAGGTCCTCGGTAAGCTGAACCCATTCGGCTAGCGACACGGGAGGAAGCCGCACGCATGGAGAAGATCACCGATCCGCTCGAGGTGCTGGACGAGTTCGTCCACACGCCCGAGCTGATCCTCGGAACCCTGCTGATCCTGGCGCTCATTGCCGGACTCGCCCTGCCCGCCCTCAAGGCCCTCGGCGGAACCTGGCGCTCCTGGGTCCTGGCGCCAGGGGTCGTGAACCTGCCGATGACGTGGTTCCAGACCCGGCACAAGTGGCCCTACATGCTGCTGTGCATGGCGGTTGCCTTGACGCTGATGCTCCCGACGATCTATTTCGAAGCCGCCCGCGACGAACACATGCGCCAGTTGTGGTGGACGCTCCCGTTCTTCTGGGTTCCCTGGCTGCTGACGGTGGTGTCCTTCTTCTACTGGCCGCTGTGGGCCACCCCGCGCTGGAACCGCGCGTGGGAGGCGCGTCGCCGGCACGAGGCCCGGGCGATCCCCTTCACCGATGCGGAGGTCGCCGCCGTCGAGGCGATGCCCGAGGGGCGGGGCAAACGCCGCCTCGAGCGCAACATCGCCGCGAGCCGCCGCTACGCCGCCGGACACGAGAACGCGTTCGCGTCACCCCGGAATTCCTCCCCAGGGGAATCCCCCCGGTCATCCGACGAGCAGAAGGGCCCCGAAAGCCGATGATCCCCGACACGCTGGTGACCGGCCGGACGGGCCGCGCCTCGTTCAGCGTCCCCTCGCAGTGGACGAGCGAATCCGTTCGCGACGAGATCGAGCTCCTGGCCTACCTGCCCGGTCCGGACGAGACGTTCGCGCCGAATGTCGCCGTGACCGTGAACCCCTTCGAGGGCACGCTCGATGGGTTCCTGCTCAAGGCCCTCGATGGACTCGCCTCCGCGCTGACCCTGCCCTACATCGTCGATGTGAGGCTCTGGGACGTCCCCGGCCGGGTCGTGCACTACACGCACGACGCGCCGGAATCGGGGCTGCGCCTGCGCGGCTGCGAGTTCCTGAGCATCCAGGGCGGGCTGGCCCTGCAGGTGAGCGCGACGACCACGGTCGCCCAATGGCCCGTGTTCTCCGAGCTCCTGGAGAAGATCGCCCGCACCGCCAAGCCGCTGGAGGTCGGCGCATGAGCAACCACCCGATCGATCAGGCCGTCCTCGCGGACCAGGGCCGGGAACTACCGGAGCTGGCGTTCCTGCGGGGCCGCCAGAGGTTCCAGTACGACGGCGCCTGGCTGGCCCCGGAGGCGGTCCAGCTGCTGCTGCAACTGGCGGACGGACTGGTCCTGGGCCGGCTGCAACGTGGCGGGCATGCCGCGGAACTGGATGCCCTCGAGGACGCGGGAATGGTCGACGGCACGTCCCTGACCGAGCTGGGCTCGGTCACCGCCGGGCTCATGACGTCGTCCCCCCACACCTTCCGGGTCTCGGCCGTCCACCACGGCCGGCAGGAAATGCTGCAGCTGTGGTCCGGAAACGGCGTGGCGTTGTCGTTCGCCGGGGCGGCGTGGAACGGCGGGGCCTTCGATCCCGAGGGACGCGTCCCCGGGCCCGGCCACGTCAATGTCAGGATCCTGCCGTTGCTGGACGTCAGCACCCACATCCTGCAGTGGCTCGGCATCGGACCAGCCTGGAGCCTGGAGCTCTCGCCCGGCGGCCTGTCGACGCAAGTGCTCGACGCCAAGGTGATGCACGATGCGCCGGGCCCGCTCCCGGAAGACGCCAATGCCGCGTTCCGGGAGGCCTGGGATCAGCCGTGGCTCATCTGGAGCTTCGAGGCCTCCGGTGAGGGCGGGACCCTCGAGGCCCTCACCTACGTGCACGCCGGCACGCGGGGACAGTACCGGATCGCGCAACCCGACGACGACACGGTGCTCTTGTTCGCGGTGGGCGCGTCGGTGGTCTTGGACCAGATCGAGGACCGCATCCAGGCCCTCGTGTTCGACCGGCCGGTCCAGTCGCTGTAGCCGGGGCCAAGGCGTCGGGGACAAGCCTCCCGCAACAGAGGTGAAAACGCTTCCACCGACCACTAGACTGGCCGGGTCACCCCCCCCCGACGACGCGACCCCGGAGGACGCCCGTGGACCAGCCACGCACCGCTTCATCGCCGGCAACGGCCCTTTCCACCCCGCAGGCCCCGTGGTGGGCCGATGCCGTGATCTACCAGGTCTATCCGCGCTCGTTCGCCGATGCGGACGGCGACGGCATGGGCGACCTGCGCGGCGTCACGGCCAAGCTCGAATACCTCGCGGGCCTCGGCGTGGACGCCGTCTGGCTCTCGCCGTTCTACACGTCCCCGCAGGCGGATGCGGGATACGACGTCGCCGACTACCGCGACGTCGATCCGCTCTTCGGCACGCTCGCCGACTTCGACGAGATGCTGGAGCGCGCCCACGCCCTGGGCCTGCGCATCATCGTGGACCTCGTGCCGAACCACACCTCGGACGAGCACGTCTGGTTCCGGGCGGCCCTCGCCGCGGCGCCGGGCTCGCCCGAGCGGGCGCGCTACATCTTCCGCGACGGCAAGGGGCCGGACGGCGCGGAGGCGCCCAACAACTGGCAGTCGATCTTCGGCGGCCCGGCCTGGACGCGGACCACGGATCCGGACGGGACGCCGGGGCAGTGGTACCTGCACTTGTTCGACACCAAGCAGCCGGACCTCGACTGGGAGAACCCGGAGGTCCGCGAGGAGATGGAGGACGTGCTGCGCTTCTGGCTCGACCGCGGCGTCGACGGCTTCCGGGTCGACGTGGCCCACGGGATGGTCAAGGCCGAGGGCCTGCCGGACTGGTCCGCGAAGGTCGCGATGGTCGCGGGCAACGAGCCGGTGGCCGGCGCCGTCGGGACCCCGGACGCGACCGCTACCGCTGCCGCCGCGCCCGACTCGGCGGACGTCGCCGTCACGCTCGCCTCGGAGGACCTGCCGGAGACCGCGAACGGCAACATGGCGCCGTCGGGCAACGCCACCCCGCCGTACTTCGACCAGGAGGGCGTGCATGAGATCTACGAGTCCTGGCACCAGGTCCTCTCCGCCTACGACGGCGACCGGATGATGGTCGCGGAGGCGTGGGTCGAGCCGATGAGCCGGATCTTCCGCTACGTCCGCCGCGGCGAGATGCAGCAGGCCTTCAACTTCGGCTTCCTCCTGGCCGGCTGGGACGCGGCGCGGATCGCGGAGAACGTCGAGGAGACCCTCACCGAGGCCGCGGTCGTCGACGCCCCGCCGACGTGGGTGCTCTCCAACCACGACACGGTCCGCCACACCTCGCGCTACGGCCTGGCCGATCCGACGACGTTCCCGAAGGGCATCGCGGCGGAGGACGAGCAGCCGGACGAGCTCCTGGGCTTCAAGCGCGGGCGCGCCGCCGCGATGATCATGCTGGGCCTGCCGGGCTCGGCGTACGTCTACCAGGGCGACGAGCTGTCCCTGCCCGAGCACACGACGCTGCCGCACGAGCTGCGCCAGGACCCGAGCTTCTTCCGCACCCAGGGGGCGGAGCGCGGGCGCGACGGCTGCCGTGTCCCCGTTCCGTGGGAGGCCGGTGCGCCTGGCTACGGCTTCTCCCTGCCCGCGCAGGACGACGCCGGGGCCGCACCCCGGGTGCCCGGGGAACCGTGGCTGCCCCAGCCGGAGTCGTTCGCCCGCTACGCGGCGGACCGGCAGGTGGGCGTCGAGGGGTCCACGTTCGAGCTGTACCGGGCGCTGCTCGCCGAGCGCGCCGCACGGGGCCTCGGCCGGGGGCGGCTCGAGTGGGCGGCCGGGCATCTGCCGGAGCACGGAGCGCTCGCCTTCCGCAACGGGGACGTGACGGTGCTGGCGAATCTCGGCGACGCCCCCGTGGTGCTGCCGGAGGGCCTCGAGGTCGCACTCGCGAGCCACGACGAGGCCGTCTACGAGGGCCAGCTCGCCGCCGACTCGGCGGTCTGGCTGCTCCCGGCCGGCGACTAGCCGCGACGCACGGCGCCCCGCTTCCGCTCCCGGAAGCGGGGCGCCGTGCCGTTCGGCGCTGGGAACGGCGTGCCGCGGCACCCGGATCCAGCGCGCGCCGGCGTCGCCGTGCGGCTCAGCGCACGCGTTCGGCGCGGGACATGCGGGTGCGGGCGCCGGCCGCGAGGTGGATGACGACGGGGCCGCTGCGGCCGAGGGCCGCGTCGAGGGTGGAGACGATCGCCGATACGTCGTCCGCGATCCGGTAGGGGGCGGCACCCAGCCGGGGCTGGACCTTGATCCGCAGGCCGGCGTCGTGCCCGGCCTCCCACGCCGTCACGGAGGTGGAGACGATGTCGGTGCGCCCGCCGAGGGCGGCCTTGACCGCCTGCTCGGGCACCGCGGAGGCGAGCTCGACGATGCCGCGCGTTCCGTCGTCGTAATAGTCCCGGGCGAAGACGCCGGTGCGACCCTTGCCCTGCACGGCGACCCACCACACCATCAGGAGCACGAGCCCGATCATCGCGACGGCCGCGACGATCCACAACCAGGAGTCGCGCTGGCCGGGCAGCGTCGTGGCGTCGAGGACGGCGGCCGAGGCGCGGCCGAACTCCGCGGCGCCGCGCTGCCAGGCGCCGGCGAAGCCCGGGAAGGCGGCCAGGGCGAGGCCGGCCGCGCCGGCGAGCGTGAAGAGGAGGCCGGCGAGCACCAGGACGGTGCGGTTCACGGCGCGGGGCGTCTGGTTCACTGTCCCACCACCCCGCTCTCCGCGATGCGCACCTTGACCTCGGGGAGCGGGTCGATCCGGTTGGTCCGCAACTCGTCCTCCACGGCGGCCTGGACGGCCCCGGCGGCGACGGGGATGCCGGAGGTGGGGCGGACCTGGACCTCCACGAGCTGGCGGGAGACGACGACGAGCACCTGCTCGGGCGCGACGCCCGCCTCGAGGCGCGCCCGCCGGGCGAGCGTCGCGGCGATGACCTCGTTGTCCACGATCACGACCGCCCTCGGATCGGGCATGGCGTGGCGCGCCCTGCGTCCGGGCAGCAGCCCGCTCAAGAGGAGGAACAGGCCCAGGGCGAGGACGGCGAGGCTGCCGGCGGCGAGCAGGAAGGGATCCGCCGTGCCCGGCAGGCCGCTCAGCCAGGCCCACCACTCGTCCGGAGACTTGACCCAGGCGGGCTGGCCGATGGACTTCATCGCCGCCTCGAACATGAGGTACAGGCACAGCAGCGCCACGACGACCGCGGCCGTGATGGCGGCGCCGGAACGGGCGCTCGTGAGTTCGCGGGCCTCGATCCGGGCCCGGTCCTCGGGCGTCATGAGGCCCTCCTGGACGTGTCGAGGATGATCCCGGTGACGCGGACGTCGACGCGCGCCACGCGGGATCCCGTGAGCTGGATGAAGCGGTCCCGGACCTCGGTGCGCTCGTCGCGGGCGCGGTCCCAGAGCGGCCGGCGCGGCGTTCCGCCGGCACGGCCGATCGGCAGCGGCAGGTTCAACGCGAGGGCGAGCTCCCCGTACTCGTCGTTGAGGGCCACGCGTACGCTCGGCGCCGGGACGCCGAAGACGTCGGCCGCGACGCCGCGGGCGGTGGCGGCGAGGGCCTGCGTCGAGATGCGGGTGTGGCCGGCGAGGACGTCGGCGCTCACGAGGAGGACCGCCGCCCGGTGAGCAGGTCTCGGATCCCGCGCAGGTCCAGGCGCCCCTCGGCGAAGCGGCCGGCTGCGGCGCCGACGGCGAGGAAGAGGGCCATGAGCAGGAAGCCGCCGAAGCCGAAGGACAGGGCGGCCCAGCCGAGGACGGCGGCGACGGCGAGGCCGGTCAGGATGGGGCTCATCGCGCGGCGCCTTCGCCGGGTGCCGCGGACGGCTGTTGCGCCGGGGGCACGGCGGCCCCCTGGCCGTCGGGCGCTAGGTGCGGTGCGGCAGCGGGCGCGGGGAGGTGGACGTCTCCGATTTCGATGTTGACCTCGATGACGCGCAGGCCGGTCAGGCGCCCGACGGCGTCGAACACGGCGGCGCGGACGTCGTCGGCCACGAGGTGCAGGGGGCGCCCGAACTCCGCGGTCAGGACCAGGTCGACCGCGACCTCCTGCGTCCCGACCTCGGCCGTGACACCGTGGGCGGGCTCCGGGCCGGCACCGACGGCGCCGCGCAGGGCGCCGAGCGCGCGCGACCCTCCGACCCCCAGGGAGTGGACGCCCGCGACGGACCGCGCGGCGGCCGCGGCCACCTTGGCGACGGCGGCGTCCGTGAACGCCGTCGTTCCCGTGGCGCCCGTGGGAGGGGCGGTCGGGGCCGGCGGAACGTGCGCCGGCACCGGGTGCTGCTGGTCCATGGTCGACTGCCTTTCGGAGCGTGGCTTCCGCCACCACACTACAGCCCATCAGAGGGTGAACGACTGGTTCTGCAGCGGCGCGTGGGCTTCCCAGCCCAGGCGCCGGCGGACGTGCTGGCGCATGGCCTCGGAGGCGTCGGGTTCGCCGTGGACGATGAAGGCGCGCGACGGCGGCCGGCGGAATCCGCCGAGCCAGCGCAGCAGCTCCGCGGCGTCGCCGTGGGCGGAGAGCATCGTCAGTTCGCGCACCTCGGCGCGGACCGGAACCCAGGCCCCGTGGATCTTGATGTCGGGGTCGCCGCGCAGCATCTTCCGCCCGCGCGTGCCGGCGGCCTGGAAGCCGGAGAAGAGGACGGTGTTTCGCTCCTGCGGGGCGAACGCGGCCAGGTGGTGCAGGACGCGGCCGCCCGTGGCCATGCCGCTCGCGGCGATCACGATCTTTGGCGCCTGGTCCGCGGAGAGGCTCCGGGAACGATGCGGGTCGGCGACGTACGTGGCGACGCCGAAGGCCTCGCGGGTCTGCTCCGGCGTGAGGCGGTGGTCCTCGGGGTGCTCGGCATAGAGCGACGTGGCGCCGATCGACATGGGGCTGTCGAGGTAGACCGGGATCCGATGCGGAAGGAGCCCACGCTTCCGCGCCTGCCAGAGGGCGTGCAGGAGCAGTTGGGCGCGGCCGACGGCGAAGGAGGGGATCACGAGGGTCCCGCCACGGCCCGTGGTCTCGTGCGCGATCCCGGCGAGCGCCTCCACGGGGTCCTCGTCGCCGTGCAGGCGGTCGCCGTAGGTCGATTCGACGACGACGGCGTCCGCCTCCGGGACGGGCTCCGGATCGAACATCAGGGGGTCGGCATAGCGGCCGAGGTCGCCGGAGAAGACGATCATCCGGCCGCCCCACTCGAGCTGGACGGTCGCGGCGCCGAGGATGTGCCCGGCCCGGCGGTAGAGGAGGCGGGCGCCGAGCGGCAGCTCGGTGGGCTCGTGGAACGGGACGTGCTGGAACAGCGCGATGGCGGCCTCCGCATCGCGTCGCGTGTAGAGGGGCGCCGCGGGACGGTGCTTGCTGAATCCGTGGCGGTTGGCCAGGGCCGCGTCCTGTTCCTGGAGGTAGGCGGCGTCCCGGAGGATCAGCGCCGCGAGGTCGGCCGTTCCCGGCGTGCAGTAGACGGGGCCGCGGAATCCGTCGCGGACGAGCCGGGGAAGGTATCCGGTGTGGTCCAGGTGGGCATGCGTGAGGACCACGGCGTCGATGTCCGCCGCATCGACCGGCAGCGGCTGCCAGTTCCGCTCGCGCAGGTTCTTCAGCCCCTGGAACATGCCGCAGTCGACGAGGAGGCGCTTGCCGCCGGACTCGACGAGGTGCTTGGAGCCGGTCACGGTCCCCGCCGCTCCCAGAAACGTCAGCTTGACCATGGCGCCCTCCGGATCCTCATCGACCGATGAGCCGAATCTACCGCTCCCGGCCCCCTGCGCCGAGGGCTGCGCAGGAAAAGCAAAGAACCCCTCGTTTCCGAGGGGTTCTTCGTTGGTGGCTCCGACCGGCGTCGATCCGGTGACCTTTCGAGTAAGAGTTCCGCTCTTTTAGGGGTTTCTGCGGAGTGCCGCCATCTTCGATACTGCCTTGTCAGACTCACTATCCATTACTGAACCCTACTGCGACCTGTCGTTGAATCTGCGGAATAGATGCGGAGTTCAAAGCAGTCCACACACCTTCCGTCCAATGCGATCCCATCAGAGTCCCAAACCCGCCGGTCCCGACATGAACCCGCAGGGAAGACACTGCCCACCATGGTACCGGAACCGGTATCGGCGTCAACGCATGCCCTTATGGGTGTCGCGCCGTATGTGAAGCCAGAAGAGGCATGGAGCCTTGCTCCGATGATTGCTGGCGCACCTTCGTACCGATTGGGGAGTGTCAGATTAACGGTGGGTCTGGCCTGGCGCATTGTTAGTTGATCCTGCCTTCGAACGCGATCGCGAACGCGTTCAGTGCAGGCTTCCACCGGGTGGCCCATCGTGCCCGGCCCCGCCCGGTCGGGTCAAGGGAGCGCGTCACGAGGTAAAGGCACTTCAGCGCCGCCGCGTCGTTGGGGAAATGGCCGCGGGCCCGCACGGCGCGCCGGTAGCGGGCGTTGAGGGACTCGATCGCGTTCGTCGAGCAGATGACCCTGCGGATCTCCACGTCCCAGTCCAGGAAAGGAACGAACTCTGCCCAAGCGTTGTGCCAGAGCCTGCTTATCGCCGGGTATTGGGTGCCCCATTTCGCGTCGAACTCGGCGAACCGCTCCTTCGCCGCCGCCTCGGTTGGAGCCGTGTAGACCGGCTTGAGATCCCTGCCCATCTCCTCCCAGTAGTGCCGGGAGGCGAAGCGGAAGGTGTTGCGGATCAGGTGGATGATGCACGTCTGGACCGTGGCGAGTTCCCATACGGCAGTGATCGCGTCCGGAAGGCCCTTGAGCCCGTCGCAGACGGCGATGCACACGTCCTCCACGCCGCGGTTCTTGACCTCGGTCAGAACCCCGAGCCAGAACTTGGCGCCTTCTCCGCCATCCCCGGCCCAGATGCCCAGGATGTCCCGTTCGCCGTTCACCGTGACCCCGATGACGACGTAGAAGGGCTTGTTGCGTACCTGTCCGTCGCGGACCTTCACGTGGATGGCATCCACCATGATCACGGGATAGACCCGGTCAAGGGGCCTGTTCGCCCATTCGGCCATCTCCTCAGCCACCTTCTCGGTGATCCGGCTGATGGTGTCCTTGGAGACCGTTGCGCCGTAGACCTCGTCGAAGTGCGCGGCGATCTCACCGGTCGTCAGGCCCCGCGCGCTCAAGGAAAGGACGACCTCGTCGATCCCGTCCAGGCGCCGCTGGCGCTTCTTGACTATGGTCGGCTCGAAGCTGCCCTCCCGGTCCCGGGGCACGTCGATCGAGACGGGCCCGATCTCGGTCAGCACCGTCTTGGAGCGCGTTCCGTTACGCACGTTCGGCCCCTCCGCAGCCCCGTTCCTCTCGTGCCCGAGGTGATCGGTCATCTCCGCCTCAAGCGCCGTTTCAAGCACCGTCTTCGTCAGGCCGGCCAGCAGCCCGCCCGGGCCCACGAGGCTCACGCCCTGTTCCTTGGCCTGAGCGAGCAACTGCTCAGCGAGCTCCTGCTGATCGATGATTTCCCCTGTCACAGGATCGATCATCTCGGTGGTTTCGGTCATCGCCGTTCCTTTCGGTCAAGCCACGCCGTTCCCACCGTTTTTCTGACACTCCCCCACTGTCAGGGCCCTTCATCAGCAACTTGTCCGGTTTGGCACGTGAGCTCTCCATCGTCGTTGTTGCGGGTCTGAACGAAAAACTCGAGGGAGAAGAACAAACCTCCAACACCCTTGTTGTGATTGGAACCGACGGCGATGTTGTTGCGATCTACGGCAAGTTGCACCTTTACGACGCTTTTGGATACAAGGAGTCCGACCCGTCCGTCCAGGTGCAACCGAGGCACCTGAAACATTCGAGGTTGGCGGCCTCCGCTTCGGAATGCCTCACATCGCTGGGCGAGCAGACCGCAATCGGTGTGGCGGCGTTCAAACAACGGGAGTAGAAGTAGCTGCGAGGGCTCCCGGCCATGGACGAGTTCCGTGTCAGGGGCTCCTTTCGACGAAGTCGGAGCGGATCCGGGTTGCCGTTCTTTTCCCGGATCCGCTCCAAGCCCGCGGCCAAGCGGGCTCTTCCTCCAGAGCCTGTAGTGTCTTCTGACCGGCCAGTGCCGGGCGGTCAGACAAGCTTCTGGAAGCCTGTGGGGGTGTGCTGGTTCATAAGAAGCCGGCGAGCATACTCAGCCAATGAAAGACATCGACACTCTTACGTGGAGGCACTGCTTCAAGCGTCAGGTATACCTGTGCGGGGGGTCTCATCTTTACTGCACCAACCCAAAGAATTGGTTTCCCTAACCGGACTTTGACAGTAGTTCTGCTGCGATGATCGTGCCGACGATTTTCAGGAGCGGCCCAGCATTACTCATGCAGCGGCGGAGATCCGGTTCAATGTCTGTAAGCGCAAACGTTTGCTCGAAGCCTGCTGCTTTCAATGTCCTGTTGGAGAGGGTGGTTCGCCCGCAAACGGCGACCACGGGGACACCTGCCTTTGCGGCTGCCCGGCTGACGCCCAGTGGCGCTTTTCCGCCCAGGCTCTGGTCGTCCAGGCTGCCTTCTCCTGTGATAACAAGGACAGAGCCCTGAATTTTTTTATCCAGCTCGATCAGTCGACCTACTACCGAAACACCAGGTTCGACTTCGGCGGTGAGGACCGCGATGGCGGCATATCCGATGCCACCGGCAGCGCCGGCACCAGCCTGAGTCGCAGCTTCCTTGGCCCTCGGTCCAATCTCTTGCTCGAGGACGTCGACGAGCCGGGCGAGCGAGTTGTCGAGCAGCGTCACATCGCTTGGCGTGGCGCCTTTTTGGGGTCCGAAAACGGCTGCAGCCCCCTTGATCCCGAGCAGGGGGTTGTCCACGTCACTGGCGAGGATGAACTGCACCTTCCTCAGTTGTGGATGCAAACCACTCAGGTCGACAGCCTCGAGATTTGTCAGGGGCCCTCCTCCCAGCGACAAGGGCCGGCCGCGGGAATCCAGGAATCTCGCTCCCAGTCCGGTGAGGAGTCCGGCTCCCCCATCGGTGCAGGCGCTTCCGCCTGCACCAATGTATATGCGGGTGCATCCGCGATTTAGGGCCTCATAAATGAGCTGGCCTGTTCCCAAACTCGTCGCCCGGAGCGCATCCGGCTTTCCGTTTGGCAGGCATGCCAGTCCGGACGCTTCCGCGACTTCAATGACCGCTTCGTGGCCGCGGATGGCCATCGTGGCGTCCACGGGGTCCCCTGTCGGGCCGCTGACGGTCAACACCTGGGCATTAAAGCCAGCAGATACTGCTGCTGACACTGTGCCTTCTCCCCCATCGGCGATTGCAACGAAGTCGACCGTCAGTTCTGGCTGCTTGGCCCTAAGGCCAGTCGTGAGATGCTTGGCGACGTCTTTGGAAGACAGCGAATGTTTAAACTTATCTGAAGCAATTAGTACACGCATGCGAGGTCCTGGGGCTTGTGGGTGATCGTTCATGGCCGCAGTCGAACGGTAGTGGCTGTGTGCGAGTTGACTGATTCCGTCCGGTGCCAGGCGGTTTTTCCTCGCTCGGCGGCCCCGATGAGGCTGCTCCAGCAGGGTGGGTGCGGCGTGCATTCTGCCGGTCACGGCTGAGTACGAGCCCCATCCATTCGGGGCAAGGCTCGTACTCAGCCGGTTGGTTGCGGCGCTACTCGTGAGAGTGCGGGTTGCCTTTAATTGATCGGTGCGGGCGGAACTCCGCCACTGAGCACGGCGAGGGTGTTGTCAGCGGCAAGCATTGCCATGGCGGTACGGGTCTCGACGGTCGCGGAACCAAGGTGCGGCACGAGCACAACGTTCTCGAGATCAAGCAATCCGGGGTGCACGATGGGCTCGTTCTCAAAAACGTCGAGCCCGGCACCTGCAATCTGCCCCTCCCGCAGCGCAGAAGCCAGCGCTGCTTCATCGACGATCGGCCCCCGAGCCGTATTGATGAGGTATGCCGACTCCTTCATCGCGGCGAGTTGCCCAGTACCGATCAGGTGGCGGGTGGCCGGCCCGTAGGGGCAGTGCAAGGACACGATGTCGGAGATGGTCAGCAATTCATCGAGCTCGACCCGCCGGGCGCCCAGCTCGGCTGCGACCCCTGGGTCAATCTCACTGCGCGACTGGTAAACGATCTCCATGCCGAAGGCCTTGGCGCGGCGTGCCGTCGCCTGGCCGATGCCGCCCATACCGACGACGCCGAGGGTCTTGCCTTGCAAACTGCTGCCGAGCAGGAAGAACATCCCCCACTTCCAGTCCTGGCCGGAACGAATAAGCCGTTCCCCCTCGCCGAGCCGGCGGGTTACCGACAGGATGAGGCCGAACGCGATGTCGGCCGTTGCCTCCGTAAGCACGCCCGGGGTGTTGGTGGCTACGACGCTCCGCTGGGTGCAGGCGGGCACGTCGATGTTGTCATAGCCGACGGCAACGTTCGCGACGACCTTGAGCTGCGGTCCGGCGGCGTCGAGTAGTTCGGCGTCGATGCGTTCGGTAAGCAGGCTCACCACGGCATCGGCCCCGGCTACCCGGCGCAGGAGTTCCTCGCGGCCAATCGACTCCGGGCCCGCCCAGTCATCGACTTCGTGCTCGGTGCGCAGCTTCTCGAGAGCGGCTTCGGGTACACGTCCCGTGACGACGACCCGGCTCATGCTGTTACGATCCACTCGCGCAGGCGGCCGAGACCCTCGCGGATGTCGGGCACCTCTATGCCCGAGTAGGCCAGCCGGATGTACTGCCGGTCCTCGCCGGGCAGTCGCCGGCCGAAGTGCTCGCGCGTGCAGAAAGAGACCCCGGTCTTGTACAGGGCGTCAGTGGCGAAGTCGCCCACTGCGGTGTAGCCCATGCGTTCCATTGCCTCGGTGACGTCGGGGAACAGGTAGAACGTCGATTGCGGCACGGCGACGTTCATGCCGGGGATGGAATTGACGAGTTCGCAGGTGGCGTCCCGGCGCGTCTGCAGGATGCTGAGCATTTCCTGCACAGAATCCTGCGGGCCACGGAGCGCTTCAACGCCTGCCCACTGCACGTAGTGGGTGGTGCACGACTCATCGTTGGTGTTCAGCGTGCTGAGGATTTTGGCGATCTCGACCGGGGCTACGGCGCAGCCCAGGCGGGATCCGGTCATGGCGAACTTCTTGCTGAAGGTGTAGAGAATCACGGTGCGCTCGGCCATGCCGGGAAGCGACACGATGGAGTCGGAGACACCCTCGTAGCGGGTTTCGAAGTACGCCTCATCGGAGAGTACCCAGAGGTCGTGCTGGATCGCGAGTTGTGCGATGGCCTCGCGCTCCGCCGCCGTCGACTCTGCTGAGATGGGGTTCTGCAGGTCGTTGTAGATGATTGCGACAGTATTCGGTGTAATCGAGGCACGCACCTGCTCGAGATCGATCGCGAAGCCCTGGGTCGTGGGCAGGTAGCGGTAAGGCACCGCCGTGCCGCCTAGGTATTCAATCTGTGATTCGTAGATCGGGAAGCCGGGGTTCGGGTAGAGCACTTCCTGTCCGGGGTTCATGACCGCCTGCAGGAACTTGGTGATAACGGGCTTTCCACCCGTCATCACCACGACGTTGTCCGGGGAAAACTCGATACCCCGGCGGGACCCGATATCTTCGGCGAGGGCCTCGCGCAACTGCGGGATGCCCGGTCCGGGGCAATAACCCGTGTAGCCGTCGGTAATGGCCCGGTTCATGGCTTCAACGATATGCGGGGCCGTCGGGATGTTGATGTCGCCGAGATGGAAGGGGTACACGGGGTTTCCCTTTGCCTTCCAGGCGGCTGCGGCCTGCGCGACGGTAAAGGCAGTTTCGGTGCCCAGACGTTCGAGCCGATGCGCGAGTTGCTGCATGGTGTTCCACTCCTCATCGAGATGTGATTGATCTATTTTGGTTGCTGGTTATTGCTTTGGCGTCGGAAATTAGGCACGGTCGACGCTTCGTTCTAAAGGCCCATGATCAGGAACTTGTTGCGGACTCGGTTTCTTAATCAGTTTCCGGGCCGTTGCAGTAGTGGCAGTCCTGGCTGACCGTTTCACCGGAACACGTCTCATCTTGAACCTCAGGCTGTTCCTCGACGCTGGTGGTGGTTGCTTTTTGCGGGCTTGTTGTCATGGTTATCCCTGACGCTCGTGGCGATGTGTTTTACCAGCCGCGCTGGGCGAGGCGGTGCGGCTGGGGGATTTCGTCCACGTTGATGCCGACCATGGCTTCGCCCAGGCCGCGGGAGGCCTTGGCGATGACGTCGGGGTCGTCGTAGAAGGTGGTGGCCTTTACGACGGCGGCGGCGCGCTGCGCGGGGCTGCCGGATTTGAAGATGCCGGAGCCGACGAACACGCCGTCGGCGCCGAGCTGCATCATCATGGCAGCATCGGCCGGGGTGGCGATGCCGCCGGCGGTGAACAGCACCACCGGGAGCTTGCCGGCAGCGGCGACTTCCTTGACCAGGTCGTACGGGGCCTGCAATTCCTTGGCCGCCACGTACAGCTCGTCCTCGGGTAGGGCTGCGAGCTTGGCGATTTCGGAACGGATCTGGCGCATGTGCCCTGTGGCGTTGGAGACGTCGCCGGTGCCGGCCTCGCCCTTGGAGCGGATCATCGCCGCGCCCTCGTTGATGCGGCGCAGCGCCTCACCGAGGTTGGTGGCGCCGCAGACGAAGGGCACGGTGTACTTCGACTTGTCGATGTGGTTGACGTAGTCGGCCGGGGTGAGGACCTCGGACTCATCGATGTAGTCAACGCCCAGGGACTGCAGGACCTGGGCTTCGACAAAGTGGCCGATCCTGGCCTTGGCCATCACGGGGATGGACACTGCGTCGATGATCTGTTCAATCATGTCCGGGTCGGACATCCGGGACACGCCGCCCTGGGCACGGATATCGGCCGGAACGCGTTCGAGCGCCATGACAGCAACGGCGCCGGCATCTTCGGCGATGCGGGCCTGTTCTGCATTGACGACGTCCATGATGACGCCGCCCTTGAGCATCTCGGCCATGCCTCTTTTGACCTCGTCGCTACCGGTGAGGGGAACGTTTCGGGGCGGCATTGATTCGTTGTTCACTTGAGGTTCCTTGCTAGTTGGGTGTGCTTCGGAGCATTGCGGGGGGCGTGGAAACCGGGGTCAGGTTGTTGAAGCTATAGAGGTGGATGCCCGTGACAGCATCAGGAAGTCGCGTCAGGTCGGAAATCAGGGTGGCTGGCGAGTAACTGTCACCGATCAGGAGACGGCGGGCAAGTGGTCCCTGGCGGCTGAGGAACTTGAGGGATGTTCCTACGCCGATTTTGGAGGCCAGAGAGACAAGTTTCGTTCGCGGGACGGCTCCTGCTACACCCGCCCACACGGGCAGTTCGAAACCTTCGCGTCTGATGATGGTTATGAAGTCGAGTATTTTCGGGGCGGAGAAGCACATTTGGGTTACGACGTAGGAAGCTATTTCCTGCTTGGCCACGAGAGCTTCGAGGAGGTGTGGTGGGCGTACAGATGGGTGACCCTCCGGGTATCCGGCCACACCCAGCTTTATCGTCCTGCCCGCCATCTCCCTGATGTCTCTTAGGAGAGGCAAAGCTGAATCGTAAGGTCCGGCGGGATGTTGGGCGTCTCCGCCAACAACAAAGATGTCTTCGATTCCGGCAGTTTCACAGTATCGAAGGATTTTGCTGACTTGGGCGCGACTTTCCACGCTTCGTGCCGCCAGATGCGGAATTGCCTGGTAGCCCTCGTCTGCGAGATGGAGAGCGGTGCGCATCGTGCGCTCAATGCCATGGTGGGGCAGGCAGGTTACGGCGACGGCAGAGCCCGACGGCAGGGACCCCTTGACGTTGTCCAGAATATTTCCGCTCGGGACAATCTCTGTGCGGTGTTGGAACATGGCGGACCTCCTATCAGGTCATGAAGCGGAAGCGGCGAGTAGTGAGCTGGCTTCCTGGCGGGTGGTGCCTGAGGATTCAATGTGGGCGAGTTCGGCTGGGATGTCCCAGCCCTTCTTCCGCATGGCGGTGGCCCAGAGTCGGCCGGCCCGGTAGGAGGAACGGACCAGAGGTCCGGACATTACGCCGAGGAAGCCGATCGCGGTAGCCTCGTTCTGGAGGTCTACAAATTCCTGTGGCTTGACCCACCGATCCACGGGCAAGTGGCGTTCGGACGGACGCAGGTACTGCGTGATGGTGATGAGGTCACAGCCCGCCTCATGCAGATCGCGCAGGGCCTCCGAAATCTCCTCACGGGTTTCACCCATGCCCAGGATCAGGTTGGACTTGGTGACCATGCCCAGGTCACGGCCCTGAGTGATCACGTCCAAGGAGCGCTCGTACCGGAACGCAGGACGGATCCGCTTAAAGATCCTGGGAACCGTCTCGACGTTATGCGCAAACACCTCAGGCTTTGAGTCGCAGATCGCAGCGATATGTTCGGGCTTGCCCGAGAAGTCAGGGATCAGGAGTTCCACCCCGGTCCCGGGATTCAGCTCGTGGATCTTGCGGACCGTTTCGGCGTACAGCCACACGCCCTCGTCGGCAAGGTCGTCGCGTGCCACACCCGTGACAGTGGCATAGCGCAGCTGCATGGACTGGACCGAGCGGGCAACCTTAGTGGGCTCGAACCTATCGACTGGGGACGGCTTGCCGGTATCGATCTGGCAGAAGTCGCAACGGCGGGTGCATTCGGAACCGCCGATGAGGAAGGTGGCTTCCTTGTCTTCCCAGCACTCGAAGATGTTGGGGCAGCCAGCCTCCTCGCACACCGTGTGCAAGCCTTCCTTCTTCACCAGGTTCTTCAGGCTGACGAACTCAGGGCCCATCTGGACCTTAGCTTTGATCCATTCCGGCTTACGCTCCACAGGGACAGCTGAGTTGCGTTGTTCAACGCGCAAAAGCTTCCGGCCTTCAGGTGCCAATGTCATGATTTTCCTCTTGATAAGTAAGTGTTGCCCTAGTGAGCAGTGGGCGGACTGGATGTCACCAGCCGGCGTACTCTACGGATGCGTGAAGGAGCGCGAGAAGCGCTACAAGGCTTATGAAGCCGATTACCCAGGCCTCGACATCTGCCCTGAAGCTCTTGGTCTTCCTGTTTCGGTCGTCTTCGGAGACTCCCCGAAAGTCTTCTGGTTCCATGGTGGTTTACCTCAGCATTCGACCACGTTGACGGCGAGACCGCCCATGGCCGTTTCCTTGTATTTGCTGGACATGTCCTTGCCGGTCTCACGCATAGTGATGATCACTTCGTCGAGTGAGACGCGGTGGGTACCGTCGCCCCAAAGAGCCATCTTCGCGGCGTTGATTGCCTTGGCCGCGGCGATCGCGTTTCTCTCGATGCAGGGGACCTGCACCAGGCCACCGATCGGGTCACACGTCAGCCCGAGGTTATGTTCCATCGCAATCTCGGCAGCGTTTTCCACTTGGGCGGCGGTTCCGCCCATCACCTCGGCCAAACCTGCCGCGGCCATCGACGACGCCGACCCCACCTCGCCCTGGCAGCCAACTTCCGCACCGGAAATGGATGCCTGCTCCTTATATAAGACACCGACAGCACCCGCTGCGAGCATGAACTTGATTACGACGTCGTCGCGGTCCTCCTGGGTGGCGTTCTCCATGCCCGGCGCATAGTGCAGGGCGTAGTACAGCACCGCCGGGATAATCCCGGCAGCCCCGTTCGTCGGGGCGGTGACCACGCGGCCGCCAGAGGCGTTCTCTTCGTTAACCGCCAGGGCGATCAGGTTCACCCATTCCTGCCAGTACTTCGGGGCCCGGTCCTTGTCCTCTTTCAGGAGCCGGTCGTGCCAATCCGGGGCACGACGGCGGACCTTCAGGCCCCCCGGCAGCAAACCTACGCGTCCAAGGGACACCTGCACGCAGTCCTCCATAACCGAGTAGATGTGCAGCAGACCTTCCCGGATTTCCTCCGGAGTGCGGGAGTCTTCCTCGTTAACCCGCATCACCTCGCTGATGCTCAGCCCGGTGGTGCGGCAATGCTCCAGCAGTTCTGCCGCGGTCCGGAACGGCAGCGGCAGCGACTTTTTGGATTCCTCGAGTTCCTCCTGGGCGGCGTCCTCCTCCCCCTCACGGACGATGAATCCGCCGCCCACGGAAAAGAACGTGGCTTTGTGCAGGGCCTCTCCGTCCGGGTCGAAAACCGTAAAGGTCATGCCGTTGGTGTGCCGTGGGAGGATGGTCAGCGGCCGCAGCACGATGTCCTTCACCCCATAGCGCAGCGGCACGGCGCCGGCCAGCTGCAGCATCCCGCTTTCGGCAATCGCGGCCAGCCGTGACTCCACTTCCTCGGGCAGGATCAACTCCGGGTGGAATCCCTCTAGGCCCAGCAGGATGGCCGTCATGGTGCCGTGTCCGTGACCTGTCGCTGCGAGCGACCCGTACAAGTCAACCCGCAATGACGCCACCCCGGCCAGCAGCCCGGAGGCCTTGAGCTCCTCCACGAATACTGCGGCAGCGCGCATGGGCCCCACTGTGTGAGAGCTCGAGGGCCCTATTCCAATGGAAAAAAGATCAAAAACACCAACAGCCATGACAGGACTTCCTTCTGGGAACAACATTGGTCCAGCAAAAGAGCGGGGCCGGTGTCGCCTATCGCAAACGACACCGGCCCCTGGTTGGAGGCTGGGTGCAGCCTCCCCCCGGCTACCTGGCGTCAGTGCCAACCGCAGTCAGGGCCGGGTAGAGCGGGTGCGCAGCGGCAAGCGCCTGCACACGGTGACGGAGCTTCGAAAGGTCCGCATTGGCGTCGGCGGTCAATGCTTCGGCGATGATGTCCGCGACCTCCGTGAACGCTTCTTCGCTGAAGCCCCGGGTGGCCAGGGCGGGCGTGCCGATGCGCAGGCCGGAGGTGACCATCGGCGGGCGGGGGTCGAACGGGACGGCGTTGCGGTTGACCGTAATGTCAATAGCCGCGAGCCGGTCCTCGGCCTGCTGCCCGTCGAGCTCGCAGTTGCGCAGGTCAACGAGGACCAGGTGCACGTCGGTGCCGCCCGAGATCACGCTGATGCCCTTGACGGTGACGTCGGGCTGGACCAGCCGTTCGGCCAGGATCCGGGCGCCCGCGAGGACGCGCTCCTGGCGCTCCTTGAACTCGGCGGAGGCCGCGATCTTGAACGCCACGGCCTTGCCTGCAATGACGTGCTCCAGCGGGCCGCCCTGCTGGCCGGGAAACACAGCCGAATTGATCTTCTTGGCGATGTCGGCGTCGTTGGTCAGGATGATGCCGCCGCGCGGACCGGCGAGGGTCTTGTGCGTGGTGGACGTGGTGACGTGCGCGTGCGGCACCGGCGACGGGTGCAGCCCGGCGGCCACGAGCCCGGCGAAGTGCGCCATGTCCACCATGAGGAAAGCGCCTACCGAATCGGCGATCCGGCGGAACTCGGCGAAGTCCAGCTGGCGTGCGTAGGCGGACCAGCCGGCCACTATCAGCGCAGGCTTGGTTTCCTGTGCCAGCCGTTCCACCTCGGTCATGTCCACGGTGTGCGTGTCCTCGCGCACGCCGTACGGCACCACGTTGTAGAGCTTGCCGGAGAAGTTGATCTTCATCCCATGGGTGAGGTGGCCGCCGTGGGCCAGGTTCAAGCCCATGATGGTGTCGCCGGGCTTGATCAGCGCATGCATCACGGACGCGTTGGCCTGCGCGCCGGAATGCGGCTGGACGTTGGCGAACTCCGCACCGAACAGGGCCTTCAGACGGTCAATCGCCAACTGTTCGATAACGTCCACGTGCTCGCAGCCGCCGTAGTAGCGCTTGCCCGGGTAACCCTCGGCGTACTTGTTGGTAAGCACAGATCCCTGGGCCTGCATGACTGCAACGGCTGTGTGGTTCTCGGACGCGATCATTTCAAGACCCTCGCGCTGGCGGGCGAGTTCGTCATCGATCTTCGCAGCGACTTCAGGATCCAGAACGGACAGGTTCGTGTCCAGGGACGGCGCAACCACCTGCTCCAACGCTGATGTTGTCGTCATGCCCGCCCCGCTCACAGCTCGCCACCGTTGGCGGTTGCATATTCCTCAGCGGACATCAGCGGGCCCTCTTCGGTGACCGCTACCTTAAAGAGCCAGCCGGCGCCATAGGGGTCGCTGTTGATCAGGGCAGGATCGGAGACCACGCCGTCGTTGACCTCGGTGACCTCACCGGTGACCGGGGCGTAAAGGTCCGAGACGGACTTGGTGGATTCGACCTCGCCGCAGGTCTCCCCTGCCGTTACCGTCGAGCCGACCTCGGGCAGGTCCACATACACAATGTCGCCCAAGGCATCAGCCGCGACGGCAGAGATGCCGATCCCGACCGGGCCGGATCCGTCAGCAGCAACCCATTCGTGCTCAGCGGAGTACTTCAGTTCAGCAACAACTTTGCTCATCGATATTTTCCTTTTCTACGTTATGAGATGTGTCGGCGGGGAGCCGGGCTACTTGTCGCGCTTATAAAACGGCAGTGCCACGACTTCGAAGGGCTCTGCCTTGCCGCGAAGGTCGATATCCAACCTGGTGCCAGGTTCTGAGTGTTCGACATCGACGTAGGCCATGGCGATCGGGTAGCCCAAGGTGGGACTTGGCTGCCCGGAAGTTACCTCACCGACGACGGTGCCGTCCTTGAGGACCGGGTAGTGGCTGCGGCCAGCCCTGCGTCCCAGACCCTTGAGGCCCACAAGCTTGCGGCCGGCGGTGGACCCTGCGCCCAGGGCCTTGAGTTCTCCCAGCACTGCTTTGCCAACGAAGTCCGATTCCTTCGCGAGGGAGACTACCGGCCCCAGGCCTGCGGCGTATGGGTTGCCGTCGCGGGAGAGCTCGTTGCCGTACAGCGGCATCCCAGCTTCCAGGCGCAGTGAGTCGCGGCAGGCCAGGCCGGCCGGGATGAGCCCCTGTCCGGCGCCATTCTCCAGCAACGCCTCCCACAAGGCGGGGGCGTCCTCATTGGGAACGTAAATTTCGAAGCCGTCCTCGCCGGTGTACCCGGTCCGGGCCAGCAGCAGGTCGTGCCCGTTAATTTCCACCTCGACAGCTGCGTAGTACTTCAGCTCAGTCACCAGCGGGTGCTGCCGGGCAGGGACCAGGGACAGCAGGATCGCTTCGGCGTTGGGCCCCTGCACGGCTATCAGTGACGTGACCGTGGACACGTCCTCGACCGTGACGTTGAAGTCAGCTGCGCGCTGAGCCAATTCTGAAACGACAACCCCGGCGTTTCCTGCGTTCGGGACCACGAGGTAAGTCTGCTCTGCGCGGCGGTAGGAAATCAGGTCATCAATGATGCCGCCGTCCTTCTGGCAGATCAGTGAGTACTTGGCCCTGCCTACGGCTACTGCGGACAGCTTGCCGGCCAGGGCGTAATCGAGGAAGGCCGCGGCGTCCGGTCCGGTGACCCAGACTTCTCCCATGTGGGAGAGGTCGAACAGGCCGGCGGCGTTACGCACCGCGTGGTGCTCCGCCAACTCAGAGCTGTATTTCAGGGGCATCTGCCAGCCGCCGAAGTCGGTGAAGGAGGCGCCGGCAATTTTGTGCTGCTCGTACAGCGCGGTGTACTTCTCAGTCATTGTAAATTTCCTTACTGTTCGAATGCTTCAAGCGGTGGGCAGGAGCAGACGAGGTTTCGGTCTCCGGCAGCACCTTCGATGCGTCCGACGGGCGGGAAGTACTTGTCCTGCTGAAGGGAGTGCACGGGGAAGGCGGCCTGCTCTCGGGGGTAGGCACGGTCCCAGTCAGTGGAAACGACGGCAGCGGCCGTGTGCGGGGCGTTGCGCAGTGGGGACTTTTCCACAGGGAAGTCGCTGTTGGCAACCTGGTCGATTTCGGCGCGGATGAGGATCATGGCTTCGATGAAGCGGTCGATCTCGGCGAGGTCCTCTGACTCGGTGGGTTCTACCATGAGTGTGCCGGCCACCGGGAAGGACAGCGTGGGGGCGTGGAAGCCGAAGTCGATTAGACGCTTTGCCACATCTTCTGCCGTGACACCCGTACGCGCCGTCAGCTCGCGGAGGTCAAGGATGCACTCGTGCGCCACCAGTCCGGTTTCGCCGGTGTACAGGACCGGGAAATGCTCGTCGAGCCGGGCGGCAACGTAGTTAGCAGCCAGGAGTGCGGACTTGGTGGCCTCGGTCAGGCCCTGGCCGCCCATGAGCTTTACGTACGCCCAGGAGATCGGCAGGACTCCGGCGGAGCCGAAGCGGGAAGCGGAGATGGCGACGCCGTGGCCGGCTTCGTGGGCTGACTTGTTGGCGTCGCTGGGCATGAACGGTGCCAGGTGCGCTTTGGCAGCGACCGGTCCAACGCCGGGTCCGCCGCCGCCGTGGGGGATGCAGAAGGTCTTGTGCAGGTTCAGGTGGGAGACGTCGCCGCCGAACTTGCCCGGCTGTGCCAGGCCAACGAGGGCGTTGAGGTTCGCGCCGTCGATGTAGACCTGGCCGCCGGCGGCGTGGATGGCGTCGCAAACCTCCCGGACGTCGGCGTCGTACACGCCGTGCGTGGACGGGTAGGTGATCATGATGCAGGACAGGGAGTCTTTGTTGGCCTCGATCTTGGCGTACAGGTCGGCGTGGTCGATGGTGCCGTCGGCGGCGGTGGCTACCACCACCACCTTCATGCCGGCCAGGACTGCGGACGCTGCGTTGGTGCCGTGTGCCGAAGCGGGAATGAGGCAGACGTTGCGCTGCGCCTCGCCGCGGGAGTGGTGGTAGCCGCGGATGGCCAGCAAGCCGGCGAGTTCGCCCTGGGATCCGGCGTTGGGCTGGATGGAGACCTGGTCGTAGCCGGTGATTTCGGCGAGGTCCGCTTCCAGGCCGGCGATGAGTTCGCGCCAGCCTTCGGTCTGGGAGTCCGGTGCGAAGGGGTGGATGGAGGCGAATTCGGGCCAGGAGATGGCTTCCATCTCGGCCGTGGCGTTCAGCTTCATGGTGCAGGAACCCAGCGGGATCATGGTGCGGTCCAGTGCAAGGTCCCGGTCGCTGAGCTTGCGGATGTAACGCAGCAGCTGGGTCTCTGAGCGGTGGGTGTTGAACACCGGGTGCTGCAGGTAGCTGGTGGTGCGCCGCACCGAATCAGGGAGTTCGAAACCGGCAGCGTTCACGACGGGGCCGGCGCCAAAGGCGACGGCCACCGCGGAGAGGATCTCCGGGGTTGTGGTTTCATCAACCGATACGCCAACGGTGTCGGCATCGATGAAGCGCAGGTTGATGCCGCGCGCTTCGGCGGCGGTGATCACCTTGGCGGCGTTGGCCGGTACGCGGACGGTCAGGGTATCGAAGAAGGTCTCGGACACCAGTTCACGGCCGGCTCGCTTCAGGGTAGCGGCGAGGGCGCGGGCGTTGGTGTGGACGTTTTCGGCGATCGCCTTCAGGCCGTCGGGGCCGTGGTACACGGCGTACATCGAAGCCACGACAGCCAGCAACGCCTGGGCCGTGCAGATGTTGGACGTAGCCTTTTCTCTGCGGATGTGCTGCTCCCGCGTCTGAAGCGCCAATCGGTAGGCGGGAACGCCGGCGTTGTCCTTGGAGACGCCGACCAGGCGGCCGGGCATGGAACGCTCCAGGCCTTTTTGGACTGCCATATAAGCAGCATGCGGGCCGCCGAAGAACAAGGGCACGCCGAAACGCTGAGCGGAGCCGACGGCGATGTCCGCACCCTGCTCGCCGGGAGGAGTGATGAGGGTAAGGGCGAGCAGATCGGCGGCGACGGTCACCAGGGCGCCGCGTTCCTTTGCGGCGGCTATCACTGAGCTGTGGTCAAAAACCCGGCCGGAAACGCCAGGCTGCTGGAGTACTACACCGTTGATTGCACCGTCGGGCAATCCCTTGGAGAGGTCCGCGACCTCAACTTCGAAGCCGAGGGCCTCGGCGCGGCCCTTTACGATAGCAATGGTCTGTGGCAGGCAGTCTGCATCCAGCACCGTCTTGCCCTCAAGGGCGTCCTTGGTCTTGTTGGCCCGGCGCATCAGAAGCACAGCTTCAGCGACAGCGGTGGCTTCGTCCAAAAGTGATGCGTTGGCGATGGGCAGGCCCACCAGATCCTGGATCATGGTCTGGAAGTTCAGCAGCGCTTCGAGGCGGCCCTGGGAAATTTCGGGCTGGTACGGGGTGTAGGCGGTGTACCAGGCAGGGCCTTCGAGGATGTTGCGGCGGATCACTGGCGGCGTGAAGGCGCTGTAGTAGCCCTGACCGATCATCTGCACTGCAGTCTTGTTTTTGTTCGCCAGTCGGCGGAGCTCCGCGAGTACCTCCGATTCGCTCAACGCCTCCTTGAGCTGAAGGGGGGTCTCCCGGCGGATCGACTGTGGGACGGCGGAATCAACCAGCCCATCAACGCTGTCGTAACCGACGTATTTGAGCATGGTGTCAACGTCGGAGGAGTTGCGTGTGCCGATGTGCCGGTCAACGAATGCAGGAACGGATGACTGAATGGTCATGAGGAACTCCAAAGATCAGGTGGCTGGAAAGCCACTTTGAGTCGGGTTCCTCCCCGCTCTGTATTGGACCTGAGAGTTTCCGCAGGACCTGCTTTTAGCAGGCGCCGCTTGCACCGTCGGTGAGCCAGAGATTTGGCTGCTTTTCAGAGTTGCCTAACCGCGGCGGTACGTGGGCCTGAGAGATTCCTGGGGAGGAGTTGCTCCTACGGCGCCTGACTGGAACGTACCGGCAGGACTCTCCCGCCGCAGATCATAAGCAGTTTCACATGTAGGTGATACGGGCCACAACGTTAGCGTGCATGGGATCACTTTGCAACCGGCTGAACTCTTTTCAAGAAATTCTTGGATACCGCTGACTAGGCCAAGGGCTGTCTCAAGCGCTCCAGAAAAGAGACCCGATGTGCCAGAGGTCAGTTGAATACCTGGACGATTGCCGGGTTTGCGAGGGAATCGGACGGCGCTGGGGCTGGCGCGCCAGGGGAGCCGAGGAATCCGTTCAGCAGCGAAGCGGTTCCTTCCAAGTGGTCCTGAGTGGCTTTGAAAGCCGTCTCGTGGTCTCCGCGCAGGATAGCGTCAACGATCGCTTGATGCTGCTGGTTGGAGTGCTCCAGGTTGGGCTCCAAAAAGGGAATGCGATCCAATAGATCGCTGACTCGGGCCCGGACATCTGCCACTGCTGCAGCCAGGCTTGGTGAACCCGTTACTTCTGCAATCGCGACGTGGAATCTGGCGTCCTTGGGCCGGTACAGGTCCGAGGGTGCTGCTGCTACCTCGGCCAAAGTGTCCAGTAAATGTCTGCGTTGAGCTGGAGAAAGCCGCGCCCTGGCGGCCAACGATGCAGCCGCCGGCTCCAAAACGCTTCGAAATGTGAGTGCATCCTCGACCTCATCCGGATCTAAGTCCGCGGGCCGCACAGGATCTACGAATCGGCGCTTGGCAACGTAGGTGCCGCCGTAGCGGCCGCGCTGAACCTCCACGTAACCCGCCTTTTGCAACTCCGCCAACGCATCACGCAAGGTGGCCCGTGATACGCCCAGCAACTCAGCAAGCTCACGCTCCGCCGGCAACTTGGCTCCGGCGCTGAACAGTCCCAGCTTGATGTTTTGAAGCAGTCTCTCGATTGTTTCTTCGAAAGCGTTCCCATTTCTGACAGGGCGAAGGAACCGGGCTGGTGTCTCGAACGGGGCGTCTTCCATAGGTCAATCATATTCCGGTATAGAAAAATACCTATGGATGCACCCCAAATGGGCAGTCAAGCGGAGGACATGAAGCGGCTTTAACTAAAAATTACGAGAAGTTGGCCCCGCGGCTTGACGCCCAGCGTGACCTGACCCACACTGTTTGAAGACTTATGGACTGTAAATAGACCATTACCTCTTTTGGAAGAAGGCAAACAGTATGACACCTTCGCATTCGAACAAGCCTGTCAAAGACGACACCGGCTATCTTGAGCACCGCCAATTGAAGCGCGGGGCCGCAGGATGGGTGCTGCTGGCAGGGCTGGGTGTTGCGTACGTTATTTCTGGAGATTTCGCTGGTTGGAACCTGGGTTTGGCCCAAGGCGGCTGGGGCGGACTCC